>NZ_JBEZVK010000021.1:0-134905 GCF_040636955.1 Streptomyces sp. NPDC032472 | reverse complement strand
CCACGGCGGACGCGGGGGCGGGTCGCGCGGGGCCGCGGGTACGGCGCTCGCCGCCGGCGCGGGCGGCGCGCTGGACGGGCTGCCGCCCGGGCCCGCCTTCGCCACCCACCTCACCTTCGCGCGCGGGCAGCTCGCCTCGGACTGGGTGACCGCCGAACTGGCCCCCGCCTGGCAGGTCCAGGGCGTCATGGAGAACCCGCTGCCGGCCGACTCGCCCTCCTGGTGGGCCACGCCCAAGCTCGTGGAGTTCGCCGCCGGGATCCCGGACCTGTCCGTCCTCTACCAGCTGGTCGCCTCCGTACGCCGCGACGAGTGCCGCTGGTGCGGCCTCGAACTCATCGGCGACCGGTGCGGCTTCTGCTCCGCACCCCTCACGGCGCCGCCCGCCGCGGCGCCGCCGCCGGCCGGGGACGCGGCCGCAGGCACCTCCCGCACGCGCGCAAGACACTGACCGACCGGCCCGAACGAACGAAGAACGGCGAGGTAGTACGGCACATGAACTCACGCCAGCGCCGCGGCGTCATCCTGCTGCTCCTGTCGCTCCTGTGCGCCCTCGCGGCGTTCGGCGGGGTCGTCGTGGTGATCGGCGACGTCAACTCCAAGGTCGGGGCCGAGGTCGTCGCGTACCAGGCCAAGGCCGACATCGCCCCGTACAGCCCGCTGTCCGCCGGCCAGTTCGAGGAGGTCAGCATCCCCAAGCGGTGGCTGTCCGGCACCGCCGTCACCGACCTCGGCGCCCTCAAGGACAAGATCGCGCTGACCACCCTGCGCAAGGGCTCGCTGCTCCAGTCGGACATGGTCGTCGACCGGCCGCAGCTCCAGCCCGGGGAGCAGGAGATCGCCATCATGATCGACGCGGCGACGGGCGTGGCCGGAAAGATCTACTCCGGGGCCAAGGTCAACATCATCGCGACCTTCAAGGGCGCCAAGGAGTCCGATCCGGCGCGGTCGGTGATCATCGTGGCCAATGCGCGCGTCCTGAACGTCGGCAAGCTCACCGCCCTCGACAAGGACAGCGACCGCAAGGGCCCCGCCGAGGTCGTCCCGATCACCTTCGCCCTGAACACCAAGGACACCCAGCGCGTCGCGTACGCCGAGTCCTTCGCGGAGCACGTACGCCTGGCCCTGGTGGCCCCCGGCACCGACTCCGCGCCCAGCGCGGGCGACCGCACGTACACCCTCGACGGGGACAAGTGAGGCCCGGATGACCACCCGAATCCTCCCCGCGGCCGGCGACCCGGACGCCGCCCGCGCCATCTCCTCCCTCATCGGCCAGCTCCCCGACGCCGAGCCGGCCGCGCCCGTCCCCGACTCCACCACCCTGCTCGACACCCTCGGGCGGCTCGCCGCCGAGTCGGTCGACGAGCTGCCCGAGGTGGTCCTCGTCCACGAGCGGATCGGGCCGGTGCCCGCCCTCGACCTGATCCGCGAGGTCGCGCTCCGCTTCCCGGCGGTGGGCGTCGTGCTGCTGTCCTCCGACACGGGCCCCGCGCTGTTCTCCGCCGCGATGGACTCCGGGGCCCGCGGGCTGATCGGGCTGCCGCCCTCGTACGAGGAGCTCGCCGCCCGCGTCCAGGCCGCCGCCCAGTGGTCCGTGGGCGTACGCCGCCACCTGGGGCGCTCCGCCGACGTGTTCACCGGGCCCGGCGGGCGGGTCGTCACCGTCGCCGGGGCCAAGGGCGGGGTCGGCACCACCTTCGCCGCGGTGCAGTTCGCGCTGGCCGCGGCCGCGGCGGGCCGGCGCACCGCGCTGGTCGACATGGACCTCCAGGCCGGCGACGTCGGCTCCTACCTCGACGTGCAGTTCCGGCGGTCCATCGCCGACCTCGCCGGGATCCAGGACATCTCCCCGCGGGTCCTGCAGGACGCCGTGTACGACGACCGGACCGGACTCGCCCTGCTGCTGGCCCCCGCCGACGGGGAACGCGGCGAGGAGGTCGACGACCGGGCCGCCCGGCACGTCGTCGGGGCCCTGCGCAGCCGGTACGAGCTGGTCGTCATCGACTGCGGCACCCAGGTGACCGGCGCGAACGCCGCCGCGGTGGAGATGGCCGACGTGGCCGTGCTGGTCACCACGCCGGACGTGGTCGCGGTGCGGGCCGCGAAGCGGATGGTCCGGATGTGGGAGCGGCTCCAGGTCCGCAAGGCCGAGGACACCGCGCTGGTCGTCAACCGCTGGAGCAAGCACACCGAGATCCAGCCCGCGCTGATCGAGAAGATCACCAAGACGCGGGTGGCGCGGACCCCGGTCCCGGCGGCCTTCAAGGAGCTCCAGGCGGTGGTCGACGCGGGGCGCGTGCAGGACCTGGACAACCGCTCCACCGTGAAGCAGGCGCTGTGGACGGTGGCCGGGGAGCTGGGCCTGCTGGCGGCGCGGGAGGAGCCGGCGGCGGCCGCCGCGTCCCTCCCGGGCGGGGCCGCGGGAAACCCCGGCGCGGCCCTGGCGGTGCGTGCGGCCGGCCCCGTGGCCCGACTCCGCCGCGGCGGCGGCGACCGCGGCGCCGCCGGCCCGTGGCTTCGCCGCGGCCGGGAGGGCTGACCGGTGCCGCCCCGCAGAGGCGACCGCGGCCAGGTCGCCCTGGAGTTCGTCGGCATGGTCCCGCTGATCCTGCTGCTGATCGCGGCGGTCTGGGAGTGCGTCCTGATCGGCTACGCCTTCTCCCTGGCGGGCAACGCCGCGGACGAGGCGGCCCGCGCGGGCGCGGTCAAGGGCGACGGGGCGTGCGCCTCGGCCGCGGCCAAGCACATCGGCGGGGCCTGGACCATGTCCGCCGACTGCGGCGAGGCGGGCTCGCTCTACAAGGCCACGGTCAAGCTCAACGTCCCGGTGTTCTACCCGGGCCTGGACATCGGCGTCCCCATCACGGGCACGGCCGGCGCGGCGATGGAGAGGGAGGACTGAGATGCCCCACAGCCCCGACACCCGGCCCGCCCGGTGCCGCCCCGCGCCCCCCACGGCCGGCCCGAGCCGCGCCGTCGCCCTGGACCCGGGCCCTGCGGGCCACACCTTCCGCCCGGCCCCGACTCGCGGCCGGGGCGCTGCCGCGGCGGTCGCCGCGAGACCTGCGGCCGGGCTGCGGGGACTGCGCTCCCCGGACGGGGACCGGGGGCAGGTGGCGCTCGAGTACATCGGGTTCATCCCGATCCTGCTGTTCGTCGCGCTCTGCGCGATCCAGCTCGGCTGGGTCGCGTACGTGCACGAGCAGGCGGACACCGCTGCCCGGACCGCCGCGCGGGCGGAGGCCCGCAAGCGCGGGTCGGGGGAGGCGGCCGGGCGGGCCGCGGTCCGGGCCGGGCTCGAAGCGGACGTCAAGGTCGATCCCGGCCGGGACGCGGTCACCGCCACCGTGCGCATCAGGATCAAGTCCATCGTGCCCGGGCTCGGCCTCGACGACGCCACGCGGACCGCCATCATGCCCAACGACGACCCGGAGGTCGGACCATGAGCCTGCGTTCCCGGGTCGCCACACCGGACGACCGGCACAGCCCCCGCGAGGACGGCCGCCTGGTGTCCTCGTACCGCGCCAAGCTGCTGGAGGAGATCGACCTCGCCGAGATGTCCGCCCTCGCCCCCGCCGAACGGCGGATCCGGCTGGAGCGCGTGCTCGGGCACATCATCAGCCGCGAGGGCCCGGTCCTGTCCACCGTCGAGCGGGCCCAGCTGATCCGCCGCGTCGTGGACGAGGCCCTCGGCCTCGGCGTGCTCGAACCGCTCCTGGAGGACGCCTCGATCTCCGAGATCATGGTCAACGGCCCCGACCAGATCTTCGTGGAGCGGGCCGGCCGCGTCGAGCAGCTCCCCCTCCGCTTCGCCTCGCACGAGCAGCTCATGCAGACCATCGAGCGCATCGTCTCCACCGTCAACCGCCGCGTCGACGAGGCCAACCCGATGGTCGACGCCCGCCTGCCCAGCGGCGAGCGCGTCAACGTCATCATCCCGCCGCTCTCGCTCACCGGGGCGACCCTCACCATCCGCCGCTTCCCGCGCGCCTTCACCCTCCACGAGATGATCGGCCTCGGCTCGCTGGACGAGCAGATGCTCCTTCTCCTGTCCGGCCTGGTCCAGTCGAAGATGAACCTGATCGTCTCCGGCGCCACCGGCACCGGGAAGACCACCCTCCTCAACGCCCTCTCCGGCCTCATCCCGGAGGGCGAACGCATCATCACCATCGAGGACTCCGCCGAGCTCCAGCTCCAGCAGGCCCACGTCATCCGCCTCGAATCCCGCCCGCCCAACGTCGAGGGCAAGGGGCAGATCACCATCCGCGACCTCGTCCGCAACAGCCTCCGCATGCGCCCCGACCGCATCATCGTCGGCGAGGTCCGCGGCGGCGAGACCCTCGACATGCTCCAGGCCATGTCCACCGGCCACGACGGCTCCCTCGCCACCGTCCACGCCAACAGCGCCGAGGACGCCCTGATGCGCCTGCAGACCCTCGCCTCCATGTCCGAGGTCGAGGTCCCCTTCGAGGCGCTGCAGGACCAGATCAACAGCGCCGTCAACGTCGTCGTCCAGCTGACCCGGTTCGGCGACGGCTCCCGCCGCGTCACCGAGATCGCCATCCTCGACTCCCACGGCCGCGAACCCTTCCGCATCACCACCGTCTGCCGCTTCGCCGCCCAGCCCATGGGCGCCGACGGCCGCGTCCACGGCAGCTTCGAGTACTTCCCGCTGCCGCGCCGCATCGCGGACCGCCTCTACATGAACAACCAGCCGATCCCGCAGGCCTTCGGCGTCGCCGTGTCGGAAGCCCAGCTCGCCACCCGGACAGCCCTGTGAACCCCATCGTCCTCCTCACTCTCGGCGCCACCCTGCTGGCCTGCGTCCTCGTCATCGCGGGCGTGCACGTGTACATGGCCGGCCGGGCCCAGCGCGCCGCCCTCATCGAACGCCTCGTCACCGACGGCGCCCCCGAGCCCGCCGGCCGCCGGCGCCGCTTCCCCGGCGTCGACCGCCGCCTGCGCAGGACCGCGCTGGGCAAGCGGATCGAGGTCAAGCTGGCCGTGACCGGCCTGGACCTCACCCCGGGCGAGTTCTTCGTCTACATGCTGATGTCGGTGGCCGGCACATGGCTGGTGGCCGCCAGCTTCCTCGCCCCCTTCTTCGGACCCGTCGCCGGCCTGATCGGCCTGTGGGCGGCCAACGCCTTCCTCAACTGGCAGCGGGCCCGGCGCACCGAGCGGTTCATCAACCAGCTGCCCGAGCTCGCCCGCATCCTCGCCAACGCCACCCAGGCCGGGCTGGCCCTGCGTACGGCCATCGCCATAGCGGCCGAGGAGCTGGAGGCCCCCGCCGGCGAGGAGCTGTCCCGGGTCGCCGACCGGCTCGCCGTCGGCCACTCCATCGAGGAGTCGCTCGGCGAGATCGCCGAACGGCTCCCGTCCCGCGAGCTCGTCGTCCTCGTCTCCACCCTCGTGCTGTCCGCGCGGGCGGGCGGCGAGCTCGTCGGCTCCCTGCGGAACCTGACGGTCACCCTGGAGCAGCGCAAGGAGACCCGGCGCGAGATCCGCACCCAGCTGTCCCAGGTGACCGTGACCGCGTACCTCGTGCCGGCCATCGGGCTCGGCTCGCTGCTCCTGGTGAACCTGATGATGCCCGGCGCGCTGGACCGGATGACCGGCGCGTTCCTCGGCCAGACGGCGGTCCTGGTCGCGCTCGGCCTCTTCACCCTGGGGTTCGTCCTGATCCGCCGCCTGTCGAAGATCGATGTCTGAGGGGCGGGGACCGCGATGACCGCAATGACCGCACTGACCCTGGGCCTGGCCCTCGCCGTGGGACTCTCCGTCCTCGGCATCTTCCACGGCATCCGCCTCTACCGCGCCGAGACCAAGCTGCCGAGCGACCTCGCGCTCGCCCTGGAGGTCGGCGCCACCCGCACCACCGCCGTCGGCTCGGCCGTCGACCGCCTCGGCATCCGCTGGGCGCCGCTGGTGCTGCGCCTGATGGGCCCCGACCGGGTGGCCCGCAAGCGCCGCCAGATCGACATGGCCGGCAACCCCGCCGGCCTCACCATCGACCGCTACGCGGCGCGCCGCGCGGTGTACGGGTTCCTCGGCGGGCTCGGCGCCTTTGCGATGCTGCTCAACGGGCAGCTCGTACCGGCCCTGCTGATGGTCGCGTTCGGGCTGTTCTGGATCGAGGTCGGGCTGTGGTCCGCGATCCGGATCCGCCGCGACCACATCGAGCGGACCCTGCCCGACTTCCTGGACGTCCTTGCCGTCGTGGTCAGCGCCGGGCTCGGCTTCCGGCAGGCGCTGGACCGGGTGGCGGGCAAGTACGAGGGCCCCTGGTCTGACGAGATCCGCATCACGCTGCAGCAGATGGACATGGGCGTCAGCCGCCGCCAGGCCTTCGACGAGCTGCGCCGGCGCAACGACTCCGAGCAGGTCGCCCAGTTCGTCACCGCCCTGCAGCAGGGCGAGGAGCTCGGCTCCCCGATCGTGGACACCCTGATCGCCATCGCCGAGGACATGCGCCGCACCGACGCGCAGAACGCGCGGCGCCGGGCCGCCCGCGCCGTGCCCAAGGCCACCTTCGCGGTGACCATGTTCATGCTGCCGGGCACGCTGATCCTGCTGGTGTGCGGGTTCGTGTACGGGGCCAACGTCGATTTCGGCGCGATGCTCGGGGGTGGGTGAGCGGCCATGGCGGTACTGGACACGGGCGCCGTCGGGGCTGCGGCTCGGCCCGGCCGGGGTCGGGGCGCGGCGCGGGCGGGGGAGGGGTTCGGGGCGCGGCCGGGGGAAGGCGTCGGGGCGCGGGCGGGGGAAGGCGTCGGGGCCGGGGACTCCCTCACCCTCCGGGTGAATGCGCTGCAGGCCCTCTGCCGGCGGGTGTTCGCCTTCCGGATGGTGATGATCGGGCTCGGCGCCCCGCTGGCCCTGGCCGGGACCGCGCGCGGCGGGCCCACGTACCTCGTGGCCGGGGCGATCCTGCTGACCTTCATGTGCTCGTACGCCCTCTTCCGTGACTGGGAGCGCTTCGGGCCGCTGCTGCTGCGCCACCGGTGGCTGCTGGCCGTGGACACGGCGTTCGGCGCGCTGCTGCTGGTCACGGCGACCCCGCGCTCCCCGCTCGGCTTCGTCTCGCTGTGCACCCCGCTGCTGGCCGGGCTGGTCTACGGCTGGCGCGGCTCGGCGGTGTACGCGGCCCTGCAGGCGGTCGCGGTGGCGGCGCTGCCGGGCGGGGTGCCGGCCCTGTCGGTGCTGTGCCTGGTGGCCGGTGCGGCGGGGTCCTCGCTGCGCGACCTGCTGTTCCGCTTCGGGGCGGCGAGCCAGGCCCTGACGGAGGTGCGGGCGCGGCTCGCGGTGGCCGAGGCGGTGCGTGGCGAACGGGACCGGCTGGCCCGCGAGATGCACGACTCGGTGTCGAAGACCCTGCACGGCCTGGCCCTGGCCGCCGACGCCCTGTCCCGCACCGCCGACCCCGCCGCCGTACGGGCCCAGGCCGAGCTGCTGTCCGGGGCGGCCCGCCGGGCGGTCGCGGAGTCCCGCGAACTCCTGACCGACCTGCGGCGCGACGTCGAGGCGCCGGGGGTGTCGCTGGCGGGAGAGCTGCGGCGGCTGGCGGCGGAAGGGGATGCGGAGGTGCCGACGGAGGTGCTGACGGACGGGACCCTGCCGGTGGTGCCCGGCCCCGTCGCCCGCCAGCTGCTGGCGGTGGCCGCGGAGGCCCTGGAGAACGCCCGCCGCCACGCGGGGGCGACGCGGGTGACGGTGACGGCTTCGGCGTCGGACTCGGCGCACCTCACCCTGCTGGTCGACGATGACGGCCGGGGACTGCCGCCCGGGGGCGCCGACCTGCGTACGGCCGCCTCCACGGGCCGGTTCGGGCTGCTCGGCATGACGGAACGCGCCGCCGCCATCGGGGCCCGCCTGCACATCGGCCCGCGCCCGGACGGCCCCGGCACCCGCGTCCGCCTGGACCTCCCGCTCGCGGCCCTGACCCCGGAAGGGAGCCCCTGATGTCCCCACTGCCGCTCCGCGTCCTGATCGCCGACGACAACCCGGTCGTCCGGGCCGGCCTGGCCGCCCTGCTGGACACCTCGGGGGACATCGAGGTCGTGGCCCAGGCGTCCGACGGCCGCGAAGCCATCGGCCTCACGCGCCGCCACGCCCCGGACGTGGTCCTGCTGGACGTCCGGATGCCGGGCGTGGACGGCATCTCGGCCCTGCCGCACCTGGTCCGGCTGGCGCCCGTGCTGATGCTGACGTACAGCCAGGACCCGGAGGCCGTCCGGGAATCGCTCCTGTTGGGCGCGGGCGGTTACCTCGTCCACGGCGAGTTCACGCCGGACGAGCTGCTCCGGGCCGTCCACGACGCCCGCGAGGGCCGGCCCCACTTCACCCCGACGGCGGCGAGCACCCTGCTCGCGGAACTCCGTACCTCTTCGCAACCGCAACGAACTGTGGCACAGTCTCCTGAGCGGCTGCACAACTCTGTTCTCTTCGGCCTGAGTTCCAGGGAGGTGGAGGTCATGGATCTGATCGCGTCCGGGATGAGCAACCAGCAGATCGCCGCCACCTGCTTCATCAGCGAGAAGACGGTGAAGAACCACATCAACCGCATCTTCGCCAAGCTCCAGAGCGCCAGCCGCAGCGAGGCGATAGCCCGCTGGCTGGGAACCGCCCGTCCGGGGGTGACTGGACATGGCTAGACGCAGTGCGCAGTGGGTCCGTATTTGGGCCCCGGGACCCTTGGTGACGACCGGTGACTCCCCGTACGGTCCGCAAATCGACAGCGGCACCGGACCGGGAGGGACCCCTCATGAAGCAGAGCACCCTGGCGCGGATGCGGAAGCGCTACGAGGCCACGGGCCGCGACCGCGGCCAGACGGCGTTCGAGTACCTCGGGATCATCCTGGTGGTCGTGGTGATCATCGGCGCCATCGTCGGCACGGGCATCGGGCAGGCCATCACCACCAAGATCACGGGTGCCGTCGCGAGCATCACCGCGGGGAAGTGATCCGGCGCAGGTTCCGAGATGATCGCGGGCAGGCGTTCCCGATCTACGCGGTCGCGATCGTCGGCCTGCTCTTCGCTGCTCTGGCCTTCTTCGTCGTGGGTCAGGCCAGTGTCACGCGCAGCAATGCGCAGGGTGCGGCTGATGCGGCTGCCCTCGCGGCTGCCGGTGAGGCCAGAGACAACGCCTTTCTGGGGCTCGACTTGCTCAGTCTCAAGCCCGCTGACTGGACGAAGCTCGTCGATGGTGACCTTCTCACGGGGAAAGGGGCATGCGGAAAGGCGGACGAGTTCGCCGCCTTGAACGATGCCACCGCGCAGTGTGAGGCAGCCATCCCCGTGGTCACCGTCACGGTGCAAACGAACGGGACCGTCGGGCGATCGGTCGTGCCGGGCACGGAAAGCGTTCACGGCAAGGCCACGGCCAAGGCGCGGATCAAGCCGCGGTGCGCCCTGCGGTCGGCACCGGTGCCCACCCCACCCCCCCAGACGCCGAATCCGACGCCGGCTCCGAGCCCGAGCTCCTCGCCAGGAGCGGGAGGCGTCACCTTCGTCTGCGACGGGAAGCCTCTCACCTTGGATCCGGCGAAACCGGGCCCGCTCACCAACCTGGCGAGGGCGCTCTTCACGGTTCGACTGGTCGACTGACACGTACGCGAGAGAAGGAAGCTGCATAGATGAGCACTCGGCACTCGGTGAAGATCCGCGGGGGAGCGGCTGCCGCAGTTGCGGTCGCTTTGGCGATCACGGTGGCGGGTTGCGGCGTGGGGGACGACAGCAAGCCCAAGGCCCAGGACCCGTCGTCGAAGTCCCAAGGAGACGCCCCCAAATCGCCGGCGCCGAGCGGCAGCCCCAAGTCCGCGCCGACGGAGGTCCTCGCCACGGTCAATGGTGAAGCCGGCATGACGCTGACCGTCAACAAGGCGGCGCGGGACGCGGGCGGATTCCTGACGCTGGAGGGCCAGTTGAAGAACACCGGTAGCGCCCCCTATGTCAACACCGCTCCCTGGCGCGGCAACGAGCTCAACGCCAGCGGTGTCTCGGTAGCAGGGGTTACCTTGGTCGACAAGGCCGGCAAGAAGCGCTACTACGTGCTCCGTGACACGGACGGCAGGTGCCTGTGCACCACCGGCCTCGCCATCATCGAAGCAGGGCAGTCGGTGCCCTTCTTCGCTCAGTTCCCGGCGCCACCGGCCGCCACTGCGGAGGTCGAGATGAGCCTGCCCACGTTCGCCACGGCCACCATCAAAATCTCCGGGTGACCCCATGACAAAACGCCACCGCGTAACCGCCGCGACAGCCGTCGCCGGGCTCGTCATCGCCGGCGTCCAATTCCTCGGCGCGACGAGCGCCCACGCCGACGACGTGAAGCCCTCCGTGCCCCCCGGCACCGAGCCCTCCGCCGCGGCCCCCGTGCCCATCGACTCCAAGGCCCCGGGGCTCAAGATCCCCCAGGGCGGGACCCTGGCCCCCATCAAGGTGCTCGACATCGCCGAGGTCGTCGAGGACCTCGGCGGCGAGCAGCGCCGTCAGGAGACCAACCAGACGGTGATGATGGCGCTGCAGTCCGAGGTGCTGTTCCCGGAGAACAGCGCGGTGTTCAACGCCGCCGCAGCCGCCCGCATCCAGGCCATCGCCCAGGAGATCAACACCCAAAAAGCCACCCGCATCCGCGTCTTCGGCTTCACCGACGACCAGGGCAGCTACGAGCACGGCAAGGAGCTGTCCAAGCAGCGCGCCGACGCCGTGCAGGCGGAGCTCGCCAAGACCGTCACCGTCCCCGGCGTGGTCTACGACGTCCGCGGCTACAGCGAGGACTACCCGATAGCGGACAACAGCACCGAGGAAGGCCGCAAGAAGAACCGCCGGGTGGAGATCACCTTCCCCCGGAGCGCGGGCGCCGGCAGCAACACCAGCGGCTAGGCAGCCGCGGCCGCCGCCAGGAGCGTCGTGGCCGCCGCCCCCGCGCGCCGGGCCGGCTCCGGGCCGGGGGTGAGGGCGGCCACGGCCGTGGCGCCCTCCACCAGGATCAGGAGCTGCTCCGCGAGCTCCTCCCGCCCCGCGCCCGCCCCGCCCGCGGCCTCGCCCAGCAGCGCCCGCAGCTCCGCCTTGTGGCGGCGTACGACGTCCAGCACCCCGGCGGGCCCGGCCCCCAGCTCCCCGAAGGCGTTCAGGAACGCACACCCGCGGAACCCCGGCTCCGCGAACCACCCCGCGAGCCACTCGAACACGGCCCCCACCGGATCGCCGGCCGCCGCCTCCACAGCGTCGCGCAGGCTCGCCATCCACCGCCGGTCGCGCCGCTCCAGGTAGGCCGCGACGAGCGCCTCCTTGGCCGGGAAGACCTTGTACAGCCGCTTGAGCGGTACGCCGGACTCCGCGCGGATGCGGTCCATCCCGACGGCCTGGATGCCCTCGGCGTAGAACAGCGCCTCCGCCGCGTCCAGGAGCCGGGTGCGGGCCTCTTCGTCGTCCATGCGGGCAGCGTAGCCGAGAAACCCTTGCGCGGAGAACGCTCGTTCTCGTACGGTTCTCGCATGATCGGAGAACGACCGTTCTCGATCGTTCCCCTCCCGAGAGGCGACGCCCATGACCGCCGTACGCCCGCCCCTGCCGCCCTTCACCGAGGAGTCCGCCCGCGCCAAGGTCCAGGCCGCCGAGGATGCCTGGAACACCCGGGACCCCGAGCGCGTGGCCCTCGCGTACACCGAGGACTCCGTGTGGCGCAATCGCGACCGCTTCCTCACCGGCCGCGCCGAGATCCGCGCCTTCCTCGCCGAGAAGTGGGAGCGCGAGCTCGACTACCGCCTCCGCAAGGAGCTGTGGGCGTACACCGGCAACCGGATCTCCGTCCGCTTCGAGTACGAGTGGCACGACGCCGCGGGCCAGTGGTGGCGCAGCCACGGCAACGAGCAGTGGGAGTTCGACGACGCCGGCCTGATGCGCCGCCGCGAGGCCAGCATCAACGACGTTCCGATCGCGGAGGCGGACCGCCGCCTGCGCTGACGGCTGGTCCCGGTGGCTGGTCCGGGCGGATGGGTCGCGCCGCCGCCCGGTGCGGGGCCGCCCCCTCCGCGGTATGTCTCCCGAGGGAGCGGGTCACCGGCGGAGGAGACAGGCATGCCACGGGCGCGCGTGAACGGCGTCGAGCTCTTCTACGAGGCCGAGGGCCCGGCCGGCGGCGAGCCGCTGGTGCTCGTCCACGGCTCCTGGAGCGACCACCTCGGCTGGCGGTTCGTCCTGCCGCGCCTCGCGCAGACGTACCGGGTCCTGGCGTACGACCGCCGCGGCCACAGCCGCAGCGAGCGCCCGCCCGGTCAGGGCAGCCGGCGCGAGGACGAGGACGACCTGGCCGCGCTGATCGAGATGATGGGCAGCGGCCCCGTGCACGTCGCCGCGAACTCCTTCGGCGCCTCGACCGCCCTCGGGCTGGCCGCCCGCCGCCCCGAGCTGCTGCGCAGCATCATGGCGCACGAGCCCCCGCTGATGGCGGTCGTGGCCGACGAGGCGGAGCTCCGGCCGCTGATGGCGCCCATGCAGGCCGCCATCGGCAGCGTCCTCGCCGCCCTGAGCTCCGGCGAGCCGGAGACGGCCGCGCGGCAGTTCGTGGAGGACGTCGCCTTCGGGCCGGGGGCGTGGGAGCAGCTCCCGGATCCGGTCCGGCGGACCTTCACCGCCAACGCCCCGACCTTCGCCGACGAGCAGGCGGATCCGGACTGGGCCGCCCTCGACCTCGGCCGCCTCGGCGGGTTCACCGGGCCGGTGCTGCTGACCACGGGCACCGAGAGCCCGCCGTGGTTCCCCGTGATCCGGGACAAGGTCGCGGGCGCGTTCGGCGGTCGGGCCGAGCGCCACATCTTCGAGGGCGCGGGCCACGTACCGCACTTGACCCACCCCGAGGCCTACGTCGACCGCCTCACCGCCTTCATCAGCGGCCGGGCCGTCGCCTAGGCATCCCTCCACCGTCCACCGGATCCCCTGCGGGCGCATCCCGGCGGGCCGCTCGCAACCGCAGGCGCCGAATTCACCCGAGTGGCGCAGCAGGGTCCTCGCGGGCGGGCTGACGTCCTCCGAACGGGCGACGGTGGTCTCATCTCCGGCGCCCGGTGGAGCGCGCCGGACGAACGGAGATCTCCACGTCGCAGAGTTCAGCTGAGTTCAGGGGTGCCTTATGAAACCGAACTCGTTCGCCACGGCGGCTGCGATCGCCTGCGGTCTGATCATGATGGGCCCGGCGGTGCCGGCCGGCTTCGCGCAGGGGCACGCCGCCACGGGGCCCGCGGTCGGCGCGGTCGAGGCCAAGGGCGAGACCTGCCCGTCGTCCGACCCCCCGCCCGGTACGGGTTCGCAGATCAGCGACGCCGACGCCGCCGCGCTCGTCCGGGCCCACAACGACGCCCGCCGTGATGCCGCCCAGAAGTACAACCCCGGTCTGACCGTGGTCCCTGTGGAGTGGGACGCCAAGGTCGCCTGCGATGCGCAAGCGTGGGCCGACGACCCGCTGTCCAGCGCGGACGGCGGGCTCCACCACAGCGAGCGCGCCACGAACGGCAACGAGGGCGAGAACCTGCTCAACTCCTCCACGCAACCGGCGCGTCCGATGATCGCGTTCGACCCCTCCGTCGACTACAGCTGGATCGCCGAAAAGCCCAAGTTCGACGCCGACAACAACGCTGCCGTCGACAGCAACGCGGCCGACGGAACCAATTACAAGCTGTGGGGCCACTACTCGCAGATGGTGTGGATGAACCCCGCGTCTCTCACCACGAAGGTCGGCTGCGGCGTGAAGGAGGGCGTGCCGGTGGGGAAGAACGGCGGCACCGGGTGGATCCTGGTCTGCCGGTACCTCGCGGCGGGCAACGTCGGCGGGCAGCAGGCCATCCCGCCCGGCGGCGCCCCGGTCCCGCCGCCCCAGCCGCCGGCCACGACGACCCTGTCCGGGGTGCGCCTGGCGATGGCGAAGCAGCAGGACAACCTGCTCACCGCGCTCGGCGTCGACAAGGCCGGCTTCCTGAACGTGGCGTGGGTGGTCGGGACGCAGCCCTGGCACGACCCGGTGCGCTTCGGTCCGTCGGTCTTCCCGCCGGGGGCCCCGGTGGCCATGGCCAAGCAGACCGACAACCTCCTGACCGCCCTGGCCGTGGACAAGCAGGGCTTCCTGAACGTGGCCTGGGTGGCCGGTACTGGGGCCTGGCACGACCCCGTGCGCTTCGGCCCGGGGATCTTCCCGCCCGGCGCCCCGGTGGCCATGGCGAAACAGCGGGACGACCTGCTCACGGCGCTCGCGGTGGACAAGGACGGCTTCCTGAACGTGGCGTGGGTGGTCGGTACGGGGCCCTGGCACGACCCCGTGCGCTTCGGTCCGTCGGTCTTCCCGCCGGGAGCCCCGGTGGCCATGGCCAAGCAGCAGGACAACCTCCTGACCGCGCTCGCGGTGGACAAGCAGGGGTTCCTGAACGTGGCGTGGGTGGTGAATACGGAGCCGTGGCACGACCCGGTCCGCTTCGGCCCGTCGGTCTTCCCGCCCGGCGCCCCCGTGGCCATGGCGAACCAGCAGCCGAATCTCCTCACCGCGCTCGCGGTGGACAAGGACGGCTTCCTGAACGTGGCGTGGGTGGCCGGTACGCAGCCCTGGCACGACCCGGTGCGCTTCGGTCCGTCGGTCTTCCCGCCCGGAGCCTCGGTGGCCATGGCCAAGCAGCAGGCCAATCTCCTGACCGCCCTGGCGGTGGACAAGCAGGGGTTCCTGAACGTGGCGTGGGTGGTGAATACGGAGCCGTGGCACGCCCCGGTCCGGTTCGGCCCCTCGGTCTTCCCGGCCGGCGCCCCCATGGCCATGGCGAACCAGGCGCCCGACCTGCTGACCGCACTCGGCGTCGACAAGGCCGGCTTCCTGAACGTGGCCTGGGTCGTCGGCACGCAGCCCTGGCACGATCCGGTCCGCTTCGGCCCGGCGGTCTTCCCGTCATCCCCGTAGCAGGGCGGCGGATCAGATCGATTTCCGGCCATCCATTGCCTGAAAACGCTTCGGGTGGTGGATGGCCGGGCCGTGACCGCCACAGCTGGATGATCATGATGTGGTGAACATTCAGAACATATCGAGGAAGATTGCGACTTCAGCAGCCGCAGCGGCAGCCCTGGTGCTCCTGACGCCCGCGGCAGGCCAGGCCGCCCCGAGTCCCGAGAGCACCTACATCCACCTCGTGAACCGCAACAGCGGCCGGTGTCTGGAGATCGACGACAACAGCGGCGAGGACGGCGCCCGGGTCCAGCAGTGGACTTGCCTCGGCCAGGAGGCCAGCCAGTGGCACCTGCACCCCACCGGCCCCGACGGCCGCCAGGTCCAGATCCGCAGCCGCCGGCACCCCGACATGTGCCTGGAGGTCGCCCACGGCGGCACGCGCAACGGTGCCAGGGTCCAGACGTGGGGCTGCGTCGACGGCGCCGCCGAGCAGCAGTGGGTCATCGGCGACGGCGTGATCCGCAACCACGCGACCGGCAAGGCGCTCGAGATCGCGGACTCGGACACCGAGGACGGCGCCCGCGCGCAGCAGTGGGAGTACGAGGGCGCGGACACCCAGATCTGGTACGTCGACTGATACGGGCGGGACGCTCAGCGCGGGGTGCCGGCGGCGGGCTCGAACGGGGCTCCGTGGCCGGGCACGATCAGGTCCGCCGCGGCCAGCACCCTCTCCCGGGAGGCGCGCAGGACCTCGCGGTCCGGGGCCACGGGGTCGTCCGCCGGGCCCTGCGCGTGCCACCACAGATCGCCGGCGAAGGCGACCACGCCCGAGTCCGTGCCGGCGAGCAGGGTGATGTCCTCGGGGCTGTGGCCGGGGGTGCGGATGAGCCGGAGCGAGGGGGTGAGCTCGTAGCCCTCGGCGTCCCGGTTCTTCCACTGGTCGCCCCGGTACTCCACCTTGTGGTCGTGCACCCGGGCGCTGCGGAAGAGGCCGACGTTCATGGTGTTGTCCGGGTGGTGGTGGCTGAGCACCACGTCCGTGATGTCGTCCGGCCCGAGGCCGAGTTCGGCGAGCGGGCCGAGGATGTCATCGGTGCTCGCGACCATCCCCGGATCGAAGATCACGTGTCGGCCCGCGTCGGACACGTACGAGACGGTCGCGGCGACGCCGGGCCCGGTGGACCCCACGTAGCCGGTGGTCAGAACCTTGTATGCGGCGCTGCGGCCGAGCGGTGCGCTTGTCATGCCCCCATGGTTGTCCTCGCCGCCCCGCCCCACGAGTGGCACTCCTGCCGCCGATCGCATGATTCGTGCCAACAGCACGCTGCGTCGACCGGGTGGCTCCGGGCCGGGTTAGTCGTCCACGGCACCCGGCGCCAGAGCCGGGGCCGGGAACACGAAGCGGGCCTCGGCGCCCGACCACCAGATGCCGACGGCGAAGACGGCCGTGGCCTCCAACAGGGCGGCACGGCCGAGGCCACCGCAGGCCAACGGCGTACAGCCCATGGAGGCGATGAGCTCCGCGACCCGCGTGGCGGCGTTCGGTTCGTCGGTGCAGAAGGGCACCGTCAGCGGGACCCCTTCGAAGGCCGGCCGGTCCAGGGTCCAGATGCTCTCGTGGCACACACCGAAGGCCTTCACCACGTGGGAGCCAGGGGCGGCGTCCGCGATGAGCCGGGCGACGGAGGCGGAGTCGCCGCCCGTGGTCAGGGCCGGTCCGTCGGCCCCCGGTGCCATCGGAACGGTGCAGTCGATCACCGTCCGGCCGACCAGCAGAGGGGCCAGCTCCTCGGCCAACTGCGGTGCGACATCGGCCGGTACGGCGGTCAGCACCACGTCCCCGTGGGCCGTCGCCTCCGCCAGGCTGCCGTGTCCGGCGGCGCCGGTACGCCGGGCCGTGCGGGCGGCCGCCTCGGCGTCCCGACCGCCCACCCGGACGTCATGGCCGGCCCGCACCCAGGCCCCACCGAGGGCCGTCGCCATCGCCCCTGTCCCCAGAATGCCGATACGCATGCGTGTGCTCCTGTCGTCCGTGCCGTGGGATGTGACGGACAGGACGCTAGGCGGGCCGATGCACACCACATGGTGTGCATCGGCCGGGCAGGATGGGCGCATGGCCAACGGAGCGGTGGAGGAACAGGCGGCTCTGGGCGAGGACCTGGGCGGCGGCGAGTTCGCCGCGGACTGCCAGGCGCGCGTGGCCTTCGAGGTGCTGGCCAACCGCTGGGACAGCGTGATCGTGTACATCCTCGGCGAGGGCGGACCCCTGAGGCCGCGCGCGCTGATCACCCGCATCGGCGGGATCAGCCCCAAGGTGCTCAACGACGCCCTGCGCCGCCTGGAGTACAACGGCCTGGTCGTGCGGCGGGCGTACGCCGAGGCCCCGCCACGCGTCGACTACGCCCTCACCGAGGCGGGCGTTGCCCTGCTGGACCCGATCCGCGCGATGGGCGCGTGGGCGGGCCGCTACGCCGAAGCCGTGCTGGATGCCCAGACGCGCTTCCGCCCGCGCGGACACCGCCCCGGCAGCCCCTAATCGGCGAGGAGGTGGTCGGCCTTGCCGGCCTTGATGTCCCGGATCAGTTGGCGGAGGGCTTCACCGCTGTCGGTGAGGTATGCCGCTTCCTGTCCTGCGACGGCGATGTAGCTGTTGCCGTCACCGTCCATGCCGATCCGGTAGCAGGAGTTGCCCTCGCCGCAGAACGGCTCTTCCCAGGTGATGTCGGCCACCGGTGCCCCTTCAGATGGTGTGGATCGTCCCTTGCCGCTTGCGACCGGTTAGCCCGCGAGGAGGTGGTCGGCCTTGCCGGCCTTGATGTCGCGGATCAGTTGGCGGAGGGCTTCCGTGCTGTCGGTCAGGTACGCGGACTCCGCTCCGGCGACGGCGATGTAGCTGTTTCCCTCGCCGTCCACTCCGATCCGGTAGCAGGCGTTGCCCTCGGCGCAGTACGGGTCCTCCCAGACGATGTCGGGCATGGTGCTCCTTTCAGAGCTCGCGGGCGATCGAGTGGATCAGGTCCCGGGAGGCTGCCGGGGACAACGTCAGGTCCTCCGCCCAGTCCAAATGGGCGCGATACTTGGCCAACTGTGCCTGGCCATGGAGGAATTCCGGACCGTGCGTGCTGTCGATCTGGACGGTGTCCAGTTGAGGCACGGGACCCTCCGCGTAGAGAACCGTCTGGCCCGAACCCGGGAATGCGCCTGCGCTGAAGGGGATCACCCGGATGGCGATGGTGTCCCGTTCGGAGGCGAGTGCGAGATGCTCCAGCTGCACTTTGGCTACTTGCGGCCCACCGAACTGCATGCGCAGGGCCGCTTCGTGAACGATGCCGGTGTATCGGACGGGGGAACCGTCCTCGATGATCTGCTGACGCTCCATGCGGAACGCCAGCCGCAACGCGATCTCGTGTTCCGGCAAGGGCGGCACGGCCACGCGGAAGATCGCGAGGGCGTGGTCTGCGGTCTGGAGCAGTCCGGGGATGTGCACGGTGAGCGCGGTGCGCAAGTGCGGTGAATGGGCCTCAAGTTCGGCGATGTCCAGTAGCCCTGCGGGCAGGGCGCCGCGATAGCGGTCCCACCAACTTGGCGTCTTGGGTCGGGCCATGGCCGCAAGGGCTTCGATGTACCTCTCGTCCGCGCAAGCACAGTTGCAGGCCAGTGTGCGCAGCCGATCCTCACTGATGGCGCGGAAGCCCTGCTCGATCTGCGAGATCTTCGAGCGGTCCGTACCGAGGAGGCCGGCAGCGGTCTCCGCCGAGACATCCGCGGACGTCCGCATGCGGCGGACCTCGGACCCCAATCGGCGCTGCCGCTCGGTAGGAGATGACCTGGCCCCCATGGGTCTCCCTTCTCGGGTGCTGCCCGCAGTCTGCCCGGTCGAGCCTGCGACGGCCACCGGTGCCCAGCTTTCCGCGAGGAGGTGAAAAATTTTCCACCACCGCGCTACAGTAAGTAACGCACCGCTCACGCAACGGGAGTTGAAGCGCATCTCCGGGCCGCGCCATGTCCTGCACCGGGGACAAGCCACAGCTCGCTCACCCGACCCCGCGGAGCCATTCGTGCGCGCCGACCTCACCGCAGCCGCGTATCCCCTTGCCGCCGTGCCTTGTTGAGGAGTCAGCGATGACCATGCCGTCCGCAGCCCGTTTCACCGTGTGTCCGTCCAGCCCGGCCGTCCGGGCCGACGGGGGGCCGCCCGCGCCCGACACGCTCGTGTGCAGTCTCAGCGTGCCGGGAGAGGCCTCCAGTGCGCAGATCGGGCGGTCCGCCGTACGGGCGGCGCTGCATGCGTACGGGCTGGATCCGCTCGTGCCCGCGGCCGTGCAGGTGGCGGGGGAGTTGTTGGCCGCCGGGTGGCACCTGGATCCCGGCGGATCGCTGTACCTCAATCTGCGGTACCGGGAGGACCAGTCCCTGCGGCTCACCGTGTACGACGGGCACGCCGGCCACGACCACCCCCGCCTCGCCGCGCACTGCGAGGCCCGGCGGCGGGCGGCCCTGCGGCTCCTGCGGGTGGTCGTGCGGGAGTGCGGCGGGGAGTGGGGGTTCGGGGACTCGCGGGAGCCCGGCGGGGGGACCCGTACCTGGGTGAGCCTGCCGCGGGCCGGCGCCCTCGGCTACGGCGGCCCGGTCGGGGTGGGGTCCGGCCGCCGTCCTGGATGAGGTTGGCGACGGGCATGCGCACTCGTCGGTCACGATATGGACACCCGGCGGACGGGAGCCCGCGCAGCACTGATGATGCAGTGTCATTTGATCTCGGCCTCGGGGGGAAACATGCGTACGCGCAGCGCCATGTCCGCAGTCGTCGCAGTTGTCGGCGCACTCACACTGACCGCCTGTCAGGACACCGGCGAGGTCAAGACCAGCCCTGACAAGGTCGCGAGCTCTCCGGCGCCCAACGCCGAGGGCAGCGCCTCCGCCGCCCCGGCCAAGGGGGCTCAGAAGGCCGCCGTCGGCGACACCCTTAACCTCAAGGGCCAGGGTGACGGTGAGCAGCTGGCCGTGACCATCAAGAAGTGGGCGGACCCGGCCACCGGCAAGGACGAGTTCAACAAGCCGGAGGACGGCAAGCGGTGGGTGGCCGCCCAGTTCGAGCTGACCAACACGGGGACGGCCGTGTACCAGGACAGCCCGGGCAACGGCGCGCAGGTCGCCGACGAGCAGGGCCAGCGGTTCCAGGCGACGATCGGCGAGATCTCGCAAGGGCCGGAGATGACGAGCGGGCTGAAGCTCCCGGCGGGGGAGAAGGCGCTGGGCTGGATCGTGTTCGAGGTCCCCAAGGACTCGAAGATCGTCACGCTCCAGTTCGCGATGAACTCAGGGTTCGCCGACCAGACGGGGCAGTGGGCCGTGAAGTAAGGGAGTGGGGCCCTCCGGGGAAGTCCGTGGCTCCGTGCCCGGGCTTCCCCGTGGCTCCGCGCCGCCCGGGCTTCCCCGGGCCGCTCTGCCCCCGGCGGGGGCGACCGTACGGGCCGTCAGGCGCCGTGGTGGGCCTGGGTGATGAGGTCGATCGCGACCTCCAGGGCGGCCAGGCGGGTCTCCTCCGGGTCGGCCTCCACGTGCTGGAGGAACATCATCCCCGCGTGCAGCGTGAACAGGGCGCTGGCGCAGCGGACCTGGTCCGTCAGCGGCCCGTCGTCGTTGCGCAGCAGCTCGACCAGCGTGAACAGGCGCCGCTTGACCGTCTCGCCGATGCTGAGCTCCCGCATCGTCGCCTGGTTCTCCTGCATGAAGCGGTACAGCTGCGCCCCGCCCGCCATGGCCCGGCTGTAGCGGCGCAGCACCTCCTGCTTGGTCTCCAGGGTGCGCGGCTGCTGCTGGGCCCACTCGATCAGCTCGTCGATGGGCCGCGTCAGGTCCTCGAAGACGCTGATGATGATGTCTTCCTTGGTCTTGAAGTGGTAGTAGAGCGCCGCTTTTGTGACCTCCAGCCGCTCTGCGATCTCGCGCAGCGACGTCTTCTCGTACCCCTGCTCGGCGAAGAGCTCCAGTGCGACGTCCTGGATGCGCTGGCGCGTGTTGCCTCGACGCCCCTGCGGACTGCTGCTGGACATGGCTCTCCCCACGAACTTACTTGACGCCCGGCTAGTGCCGGGTCTACCTTCCCCAGTGTAGTGAACTAGCCGGGCGGCAAGTAAGGGCCCGGAGCAGGTGAGAGTAAACGGGGAGCGGAACATGGGCGACAAGGCGATGACGGTCGGGGCTTCGGAGGAGGTGAAGCCGCGCAGCGTACGCGTCGTCCTGATGGCACTGATGATCGCGATGCTGCTGGCCATGCTCGACAACATGATCATCGGTACGGCGATGCCGACGATCGTGGGCGAGCTCGGCGGGCTGGAGCACCTCAGCTGGGTGGTCACCGCGTACACGCTCGCCACCGCCGCCTCCACCCCGATCTGGGGCAAGCTCGGCGACATGTACGGGCGGAAGGGCTCCTTCCTCACCTCCATCGTGATCTTCCTGATCGGCTCCGCGCTCAGCGGCATGGCCCAGGACATGGGCCAGCTGATCGGCTTCCGCGCGATCCAGGGCCTGGGCGCCGGCGGGCTGATGGTCGGCGTCATGGCGATCATCGGCGACCTGATCCCGCCGCGTGAGCGCGGCAAGTACCAGGGCATGATGGCCGGCGTGATGGCCCTCGCCATGATCGGCGGCCCGCTCGTCGGCGGCACCATCACCGACCACATGGGCTGGCGCTGGTCCTTCTACATCAACCTGCCGCTCGGCGCCGTCGCGCTCGCCATGGTCTCCGCCGTCCTGCACCTGCCGAAGAAGAAGGCCCAGGGCAAGATCGACTACCTGGGTGCGGCCCTGCTGACCCTGGCCATCACCTCGACCGTCCTCGTCACCACCTGGGGCGGTACCGAGTACGCCTGGGGCTCGGCCGAGGTCCTCGGCCTGATCGTCGTCGGCGTGCTCGCCATCGGCGCGTTCCTCTTCGTCGAGACCAAGGCCGCCGAGCCGGTCATGCCGCTGCACATCTTCCGCAGCCGCAACTTCACGCTCATGTCGGTGATCGGCTTCCTCGTCGGCTTCGCGATGTTCGGCGGCGTGCTGTACCTGCCGCTGTTCCAGCAGTCCGTCCAGGGCGCCTCCGCCACCAACTCCGGGCTGCTGCTCCTGCCGATGCTGCTGTCGATGATGGTCGTCTCGCTGATCGCGGGCCGGATCACCACCAGCACCGGCAAGTACAAGGTCTTCCCGATCGCGGGCGGCGCGCTCATGGTCGTCGGGATGTTCCTGCTCGCGCAGATGGACACCGGCACGACCCGCCTGGTCTCGGGGCTCTACATGGCGATCCTCGGCGCCGGCCTCGGCTTCCTGATGCAGATCACCATGCTGGTCGCGCAGAACAGCGTGGAGATGAAGGACATGGGCGTCGCGTCCTCCTCCGCCACCCTGTTCCGTACGCTCGGCGGCTCCTTCGGCGTCGCGCTGATGGGCTCGCTGTTCACCAGCCGGGTCACCGACACCATGACCGAGCGGCTGGGCCCGCAGGCGGGCGTTGCGGCGGGCTCCGCCCAGCTCGACGCGGCCAGCCTGAAGAAGCTGCCGGAGGCCGTCCGCGAGGCCTACCAGTACGCCGTCGCCGCCGGCACGCACTCCGCGTTCCTGCTCGGCGCGCTCGTCGCCGTCCTGGGCTTCGCGGCCGCCTGGTTCGTCAAGGAGGTCCCGCTGCGGGGCGCGGGCCCGGCCCAGGCCGGCGCCGAGGGCCGACAGTCGGCCCCGTCCGCCCAGGAGTCCCTGGCCCACTAGCGGCTCCGCCCGAGCGGCCTCCCCGGCCCGCGTACGCAGCCCCCGGCCCCGGCGTCTCGACGCCGGGGCCGGCGCTGTCCCGCCCCGCGTTCGCACGCGAGTGGTGGATTCGTGCATACCCGCATGGTCCCGATGCCCACCTGTCCTCAGCCCTCTTGCCAAGCGTGTTGCGGTCAAGGAGCTTTGGCATGAGCCCGGTTCGGAGTCCGGCAGGGAAGCCCAGAGCCGGCGTTGCGAGCCCGTCGGGAAAGAGGACAGCGGATGGCAGACAGTCCCAAGTCGCGCACGATCCGCCGTGCTCTTGCATGGAGCGGTGCGCTTCTCGTCTTCATATGCGGTGTTGCGGCGACACCGTTCGCCTTGAACCTCGTTGCGCCCAAGGCCCTGGACTGGGATCGCCTGAGCGACATAAGCCAGTCGTACGGTGCCGTATCGGTGGTGATCTCCGCTGCAGCTCTGCTCGGAGTCGTCACGTCCATAGCATTCCAGGCGAAGCAGGCTCGGCTGGACGGTGAGCAGACGTTTCGTGCAGCCCATCGCGAGCTGACGATGCTGACCTTGGGGGACTCGGCACTGCTGCGTTGCTGGGAACCGCCGAGGACTCCGATGACCGAGGCGCGGTGGAGGCAGGTCATCGTCACGAACCTGATCGTGAGCATGTGGGCCAGTGACCATCACCTGGGACGCCTGAACGACAGCGCACTGCGCGTGGTGCTGGGAGCTCATTTCCGGGGAGAGGTGGCACGAGCACACTGGGAGAACAGTGGTCCCATGTGGCGTGACCATATGGCTGCGCTGGACGACCCGCGTCGCCTTCGGTTCGTGGAGATAGTGGACGAGCAGTATCACCACGCCAGGGAAGCGGGGCCGCCGGTCTCGGACGGTGAGTTCTTCAGTCCCGGTGACTGAAGTCGGGGTCAGCCGGCGAAGTCCTGCGTGATGTAGACGGTGCCGTCGGCGGCTTGGGCCATGCCGACTCCGACCAGCCTGTAGCTCGCCGTGGGCGGCGGCTTGTAGTTCGCGATGGCGCCGTTGCTGTACGGGTTGGCGGGATCGTCGGGGTCGCAGCCCATGATGTTGTACTTGTGGCCCCACTTCGACCCCTCGTCGTGGTTCATCCAGTCGTCCATCGCCTTGTCGAAGGTGTCCCCCTTGCCCCAGTGGACGTTCTCGCCCTGGGCCCGGTCAGCGGATGAACCCAGATCCCGGTGGATCCGTCCCACGGTCGCGCCGTTGTCCCAGGGCAGCGTGCCGTCGCTGCCCACGTGGCCGCGGTTCGCGATGCCCTCGGCCGTGAGGTCCGGGTTCTTGGCCAGGTCCTCACTGTGGGCGCGAGCGGTTTCGGTGAGTTTCGGGTCGGTCTTCAAGGGGGCGCACCCGTACTTCTGGCGTGCGCTGTTGATCTGGTCGAGGAACCGCTGCTCCTGCGAGGGTGCCGGCGGATTCTGCGGATTCGGCTGGGGCGGGGCGCTTCCGCCGGGCAGGGCGGCGCTGTTGGGCGGGGTGATGTTGAACTGGCCGTGAGTGCCCCAGGCGCCGTTTGCTGCGCTGTCCCACCAGTGGGACCTGATGGTTCCGTCGGGGCCCGCCCAGAAGACGTCCAGGTGGCCGTTCCGCTGGGAGACGGACGTGATGCCCGTGTTCAGGGCGGCGCTGTTGGGTGGGGTGATGTTGAACTGGCCGTGGGTCGACCAGGCGCCGTTCGCGCCGCCGTCCCACCAGTGGGACCTGACCGTTCCGTCGGGTCCGATCCAGAAGACGTCCAGGTGGCCGTTCCGCTGGGAGACCGAAGTGATGCCGGCGTTCGGGGCGGCGCTGTTGGGCGGGGTGATGTTGAACTGGCCGTGAGTGCCCCAGGCGCCGCTTGCTGCGCTGTCCCACCAGTGGGACCTGATGGTTCCGTCGGGTCCGATCCAGAAGACGTCCAGGTGTCCGTCCCGCTGGGAGACGGCGGTGATGGCCGAGTTGGGGGCGGCGCTGTTGGGCGGGGTGATGTTGAACTGGCCGTGGGTGGACCACGCGCCGTTCGCGCCGCCGTCCCACCAGTGGGACCTGATCGTGGCGTCGGGTCCGACCCAGAAGACGTCCAGGTGTCCGTTGCGCTGCGAGACCGCGGAAATGCCCGCGTTCAGCGCCGCGCTGTTGGGCGGGGTGATGCTGAACGGCTGGTGCTTGGCCCAGGCCCCGTTCGGGTCGCTGTCCCACCAGTTCGACCTGATCGAGCCGTCAGGGCCTATCCAGAACACGTCCAGGTGTCCGTCCCGCTGGGAGACGGCGGTGATGGCCGAGTTCGGGGCGGCGCTGTTCGGCGGTGCGATGTTGAACTGGCCGTGAGTGGACCAGGCGCCGTTCGCGCCGCCGTCCCACCAGTGGGACCTGACCGAGCCGTCGGGTCCGATCCAGAAGACGTCCAGGTGTCCGTTGCGCTGCGAGACCGCGGACACGCCCGACCTGAGGGCCGCACTGTTGGGCGGGGTGATGCTGAACGGCTGGTGCTTGGCCCAGGCCCCGTTCGGGTCGCTGTCCCACCAGTTCGACCTGATCGAGCCGTCGGGCCCGACCCAGAAGACGTCCAGGTGGCCGTCCCGCTGGGAGACGGTGCTGATGCCCGTCGCTCCGCCGGTGTCCGGTGCCATCGTCTGCCCGGTGCCCGGCTGGAGGTTCGGTACCGCCCGTGCGGAGGGGCTTCCCGCCAGAAGGAGCAGCCAGACCGCCGCGATCGCGATGACCCAGCGCGTGCTGGGGTGACTCCGGGGCATGGACATATCGCCCCTCCTCACGGTTGGCGAATGAACTGGAGGGGACGTCCCCGCGTCGTTCCCCTCGCCGGGTCCGCGGCATTTCAGAGAGCCGCTGCCCCCACGAACCACGATGCCGCATCCCGGTTGGACGCGCCCCCCAGGCCGGAGGCTGTTGCCGTTCCGTCACGGATCTGCGCGGGTCGGTGCGGGTGTCGGCGGGTACGGAAACAGGGCGGCCGCGGCTCGGGGTTGAGGTGCGGCGGCCCGGGGGCGGCACGGTCATCCGGTTCCACCTGGTTCACATTGTTCTCTCCCGTTTCACTTCGGGACTTATTTCGGGACGATCAAGGGTCAAGACCCCCTTCTCCGGAAATTGCGGGGGAATGGGTGGGAACCCCTTCGCTTGGATGCACGTCCTGAAGCACAGAGCGTCCGGCCACCGCGGATGGGGGAGTGGGAAGTTCATGGATTTCAAGGCGCGCACGCAGAAGCTGGGTACCCGGTCCCGGATCGCCGTCGCCGCATCGGCCGTTGCCGTCGCCGCCACCGTCTGGGGCGCCGTGACGCTCGTGGCACCGGACCACACCCCGCGCCCGGACGTGTCGCAGGAGCTGGGCGCGGGTGCCGGTGCGGCTGCCGGTGCCGGCGGCAGCGGGGGCAGCACCGCAAGCCCCGGCACCGCAAGCCCCGGCACCGGCAGCTCGGGCACCGGCAGCAGCAGTGGTGGCAGCAGCGACGACGGAGCCAAGGGCGGCGGGGCCAAAGGCAGTGGAGCCCAGGGCGGTGGAGCCCAGGGCGGTGGCGGCGGTGCGGCGCAGGGGCGGATACCGGACTCCATAGCCCACGCCTCCGAAAGCGGGGGCAACACCGTCAACATCACCATCGACGACGGCCCCGACCCGCAGTGGACCCCGAAGATCCTCGAAGTGCTCGCGCGGCACGACGTCAAGGCGACGTTCTGCATGATCGGCCCGCAGGCCAAGGCCCACCCCGACCTGGTCAGGCGCGTGGTCCAGGGCGGCCACCGGCTCTGCGACCACACCATGAACCACGACACCTCCATGGACAAGAAGCCCGTCGCCTACCAGGAGCACCAGATCCTGGACGCGAAGAGGCTGATAGAGGAGGCGGCGGGCGGCGGCGCCAAGGTGGAGTACTACCGGGCGCCCGGCGGGGCGTTCACCCCCGACAGCCGGCGCATCGCCGCCGCGAACGGCATGCGCCCGCTCGGCTGGAACGTCGACACGAAGGACTTCCAGAAGCCCGGCACAGCCGCCATCGTCGAGGCGGTCAAGCGGGAGATATCCAACGGCCCGACCGTCCTGTTCCACGACGGCGGCGGCGACCGCCGCCAGAGCGTCGAGGCACTCGACCAGGTCCTGGCCTGGCTGAAGGACCAGGGCCGCCCCACCGGCTTCCCGGTCCGGACGGCCCCCGACGCGCCCTAGGCAGGAGCATGCGTGCGCGGATCGTCCCGCCGCCGTCCGCGGCCGCCGTACTCGGGATGCGCCGCACTTGCCCCGGTGGGACTCTGGCGATATGGGGGATGCACGGCGCGCTCTCGCCGAGCCGCGGTGCCATGGCCAGGCGGGGAGAACCACGAGGTGCGAGATGAAGCCGGGATATGCCGCGGGGGCTGCCGTGCTGCTGACCCCCGTTCTCTTCGTGGGCATGACGGAGCCCGCTGCGGCACGCAACACCCACACCTTGCTGATCCAAGGAGTGCTCAACGTGCGGGACGCCGGCGGGGAGGTGACCGGAGGCAGTTTCACCCAAGCGGTCGACCTCACGCACGACGCCACGACAGGTACCTTCCGCTTTTCCCGGTGCGCGGCCGGGGAGTCCACGGGCGTCCTCGTCATCACGTTCTACCTCCACCGCGACGAGACCGTCACTCCCAACGGCACGCTGTCCCTCTACGAAGGGTCGCGCTGCAACGACCCCGACCTCGAGGGATCGATACGGGTCTCTGAAAGACCGATCGCCATGGGCAAGGTCCGCAATGAGAACCTGATCGTGCGCAACAGAGAGTTCCTGTCGAACGATTCGACCTCGGCGGAGTTCTCGATCACCCATCGGGCCGGAGCGGACGTCGGACGGCCGAACGAGCCTTCGAACGTCGTCGCCACGGCGGTCCCGGTCGGCAGCGAAAAGAGCGTCCGGGTCGACTGGGAAGACAACGCGAGCAACGAAACGGGCTACGAGGTCCGCAACACCACCCTCAACCAGAACTTCGGCGTCGGTGCCAACACCAGGACCTTCTCGGTCCCGCACCTCGACCCGAAGGTCCGGTACTGCTTCCAGGTCCGGGCCGTCGGCGCCAAGGGCCCGTCTGACTGGACACCGGTGGGCGAGAAGGTGGAGTGCGCGTGAGGCGGTCGGCGCGCCACCGCCTGACACGCCGACCGGCGGGTGTTCCCTGATCGTGCGCATTGCGCACCCCACCGATCAGGAGGAGGGTCCCCTTGACCATCGCCCACGGCAAGCTGTCCGACCCGGTCGTCAGCCGCCTCGTCGCCGCCGTCAACGCGCACGACAAGGACGCCTTCCTCGGGCTCCTCACCCCGGACGCGACCATGTCCGACGACGGCTCGGACCGCGACCTGCAGGAGTGGATCGACAAGGAGATCTTCGACTCCGGCGGCCACATGGACGTGGTCTCCGAGTCCGACGGCGGCCGCTCCCTCCTCGTCAACTACCGCAACGACACCTGGGGCGAGATGCGCACCGCCTGGCGGTTCACCGTCGACGGCGACCGCATCAGCCGCTTCGAAACCGGCCAGGCGTAGCCGAACCGAGCACCCGTCGGCCGGCCGTCGCCGGGGCTACCGCTCGCGCCGCGCGCTCTGCAGCACCGCCGCCGTCAGGCGCCCGTTCTCCGGGGCCGCACCGCCCGGGAAGCCGAACCGGCGGCGCGTGTACCCGTACGCGACCCCCGTCGCCGGGTCGGCCCAGCCCAGGCCGCCCGCCGCGCCGCTGTGCCCGAAGGCCCGCGGCCCCACCGCGTGCTGCCGCTCGAAGCCCAGCCCGAAGTGGTCCGCCTCCGGCGTGACCCGGTCCGGGCCCGGGGTGTGCGGGCGGGCCACCTCGGCCACCGTCCGCGGGTCCAGCAGCGCCGGCCGGCCGTCCATCTCCCCGATCGCCGCCGCGTACAGTCCGGCGACCCCGCGCGCCGTGCCGATGCCGCCGGCCGAGGCCGGGCCCAGCGCCTTGACCCGCGGGTGGTTCGCGTACGCCACCAGGTCCATCGGCGGCTCCCGGTGCGCGTTGAACGCGACGGGCAGCAGCTCGGGCATCGCCGTGGTGTCCGCGGCCTGCGCCGCCAGCTGCTCCGGCGTGGGCAGCATGTCCAGCACCGGCTTCCAGCGCCCCTCCAGCTGCTCCGGCAGCCCCATGTACAGGTCCAGGCCGTACGGGGCGCGGATCCGCTCCTCGTACACCTCCTGCAGGGACCGGCCCGTGGCGCGGCGCACCACCTCGCCGGTCAGCGCGCCGATGACGAACGCGTGGTAGCCGTACGCCGTCCCCGGCTCCCAGTACGGCTTCTGCCGGGCCAGCCGGGCCGCGACCAGCGCGTCGTCGGCGATCTCGGGGTAGTCGAAGCCCTCGGGGGTGTTGATCAGGCCCGCCTGGTGCGAGACCAGCTGCCGCAGCGTGAGCCGCTCCTTGCCGTCCCCGGTGAACTCCGGCCAGTACGCCGACACCGGGCGCTCCAGGTCCAGTACGCCGTCCTGCACGAGCAGCGCCACCACCAGGTGTGCCGCGCCCTTGGTGACGGAGTAGACCCCGGTGAGGGTGTCGGCGCCGGTGTCCTCGCCGGCCCACAGGTCGACCACGCGGCGCCCGTCATGGCAGACCGCCAGCTGGGCCTCGGGGGAGTGCCGCTCGGCGGCGACGAAGGCCGCGAACTCCTCCCGTACCGGCTCCCAGCCCGCCGCCACCGTCCCGTTCACCGTCACGTCCTGCCGTGCGCCGCCCATGCCCGGGCCCCCTGTCCGCTCCGCGTCGTCGTCTCGGCTCGGGGAACAGAAGATGATCACGTGGTATTCCGCCGGGGGTCTCCCGTACGGGTGAAAGCGCACCCGGCGTCGTTCCGGCCCGCCGAGGGCCCCCGTTGGACCGGGCATGAAGCGCACCCGTACCGCCGCTCTCAGCCTCGCCGCCGCCACGGCGGCCGCCCTGGCGCCCGCCCTCGGCCAGGTCGCCACCGCCGCGGAGGGCTCGTACCTCCAGGACCCGGCCGGCGGCGACAAGGCGATGAAGTCGATGTGGACCAAGGACGAGATGCACAAGGTCGAGGCGCAGGTGCGCTTCCACCCCGGCATCCTCTACAAGACGATCACGCGGCCCGGCCACCCGGCCGCCCCGGACTACGGGCGCCGGGTCGGCGACCCGAAGACGCTGGTCTGGCAGCCTTCGTTCGACTTCGGCTGGGCGGTGTCGGACTCGACGGTGGTGAAG
Source organism: Streptomyces sp. NPDC032472 (assembly GCF_040636955.1). NCBI lineage: Bacteria > Bacillati > Actinomycetota > Actinomycetes > Kitasatosporales > Streptomycetaceae > Streptomyces > Streptomyces sp. NPDC032472. Next base: position 105,025 of record NZ_JBEZVK010000021.1, on the reverse strand, counting down.
AAGGCCGTGACCGTCAAGGAGGGCCGGCACCCGATCGTGGTGCACGCGGTCCTGCGCTCCGCGGACGGGGCCAAGGCCATCGAGGTGCACAAGGAGCTGACGGACCAGCCGGCGACCGGGCGCGCCAAGGTGCCGGGCAACAAGCGGATCGCCTGCGACACCGGTGAGTACACGGTGGAGTGGTCCGTCACGCGCAAGGGCTACGGGACGCTCAGGGGGTCGATGCCCTGGAACGCGAGCTGCGAGAACCACCGGACGGCCTTCTCGGCGGAGAACGGCAGGGGCCACGGCGGCTGACGGGCAGCGGAAGAGGGAAGAGGGAGGCCTGCCGTCCCGCGCACCTTGTGGGTGCGCCGCGGGCGGCCGGCCGCGGCCTTGGATCAAGGGCCGTAGCAGCCATTCTGTCGCACCGGGTGGGCAGCGACAGGGGCGAAAGTCCCTTCCGCGAAGGGACGTTGGGCGTGGGGGGGCGCCTGTACGGAGGGCGCGGGGGTCAGCTCTTCTTCTTCGCGGCCTCGTTGGCCTTGGAGGCGATGTCCTCCAGGACGGCCTTGGGGTCGCCGTTCGGTTCCACGGCGCGGCCGATGCTGCGCTTGATGGTGTCGCTGACCGTCACCCAGGTCGGGTCGTTGACGGGGTAGAGCTGGGCGCCGCGCAGGGCGGTCAGGAACTGCTGGTCGTTGCCGTCGACGCCGCCGCCCGCAGGGGTGCGGGTGGCCGTGACGGTCGAGGGCAGCAGGTGGTAGCGGCCCGCGAACTCCTTCAGGTTCTTGTCCTGGTAGATGAACTCCAGGAACTTGCCGATCTGCGTCCGCTTGCCGTTCTGCTTGAACGCCATCATCCAGTCGGCCACGCCCACGGTCGGCGGGGTCTCCCCGGAGCCGAGCGTGTCCGAGACCGGCATGGTCACGGCGCCGACGCCGATGCCCTTCGCGCGCGCCTCGTGCAGGAGCGAGGGGTAGCCGTTGACCATGCCGACCTCGCCGCGCAGGAACGCCGCGAAGGCGTCGGCGCGGTTGAGCTGGGACGGCGGGACGGGGCCGGTCAGCCCGGGGGTGACCAGGTTGTTCTTGATCCAGGTGAAGGTCTGGATGTTCTGGTCGGAGGCCAGGTTGTAGTTGCCGCTGCTGTCCGCGTAGCCGCCGCCGTTGCTGAGCTCCCAGATCAGCGCCTCGGCGTGCGCCTCCTCCGGGCCCAGGGGCAGCGCGACCGGCGTCGCGACACCGGTGCCCTTGAGCTTCTTGGCGGCGGCCTGGAGGTCGCTCCAGCTCTTGGGCTGCCAGCCGCCCGCGGCGCCGCGGCTGATGACGCCGGCGTCGGCGAGGAGCTTCTCGTTGTAGAAGAGCAGGCGGCTGCTCGCCACCCACGGCAGGCCGTAGAGGGTGTTGCCGACCGAGCCGGCCTCGACGAGCGGCTGGAGGAAGGTCGCCTCGGTGCTCACCGAGAGGAGCTCGTCCGCCGAATACAGCTTGCCCTGGGCCGCGAAGTCCGAGTACGAACCCATGAGGGCGATGTCGGGCGCGTTTCCGGCCTTCACCATGCGGGAGACCTCGCGGTCGATGTCCGCCCACGGCAGGAGTTGGACCTGGACCTTGATGTCCGGGTTGGCCTTCGTGAAATCGGCCGACACCTTGTCCCAGAAAGCCTTGGAACTGGCGGCCTGGCTGTCACCGTATTCCGCGGCCACCAGACGCAGGGTGCCGCTGTCGCTCGCGCCGCCGTCGGAACCGCATCCGGCCAGCGGGATAAGCAGTCCGAGCACAGCCGCGGCCGCGGTCGTGCCGAAGATTCTTCGTTGCACGGGTGTAGTCCCCTGAATTTCTTTCGATTCCCGTCACTACTTATGAGTCACTCCGGGCCGGGGTGTCCGTCCATGGCCCGTTGGCCGGAATTCTCTCCTGCGCGGGGGCAGTTCGTTCCATTGGGGCGGAACTTGTGGGCATTGCTCCAACCGGTGCTTTTCCGGCTGGTGTTTTCCGATATGTGATCGACAATTCTGACGCGCGTAGACATGCCGAAAAGCCCGTTTCCGGCGGATGCGGGCCGGGAAACGGGCTGAAGGGGTGGTTCAGGTCAGGGAGGGTGCGCCTGTCAGTCGGCGAACTCGCCCGCGTACGGGTCCGGGTCGCCGGTCTCGGGGTTGCGGCCCTCCTGCCAGCGCCGCTGGGCCTTGCGCCAGTGCACGAAGCTGAGCCGGCCGCCGTCCCAGAAGGTGAGGCCGACCGGGCTCACGTCGAACTCGTCCGAGCACAGCCGCAGCAGGAACTCCGCCATGCCGTACGGGTACACGGCGAAGGCGTCGGCGGTGTGCCGGCCGATGACCAGGACCGGCCAGCGGTCCGGGTCGGGGTCGGAGGCCAGCCAGCACAGGATGTCCGCGCCGCCCGTGACGCCCCACGCGATGATCGACTCGGGGTCGGCGTCGAAGGCGGCGCGGCCTCCCTGTGAGGCCCACAGCTGGCGGGCGTTGTCGGTCTCCTCGGCCATCTCGGCCGGATCCCACTGGAGTCCGGGCTTGGGCAGCGGCAGCAGGATGCTGGCCTCGCCGTTGATGGAGCCCGCGCCGAAACGGCCCATGAAGGCGACGTAGTCGGCGGGGAACCGGGTGTTCCAGGCGGCCTCGGCCGCCTGCCAGTCGATGTCCTCGTCGGCGCCGTGCGTCGCGGGCATGAGCTGCTCCAGCTGCTCCAGCGCCGCCACCCGCGTGTTCTCCGTCATGCCGCCGCCCGCTCCCCTGACACCACCCCAGCCCAACCGCACCAACCTATCGCCGGGGGCGCGTGCCGCCTAGCGCGAGGTGAGACGGTTCGGGTCGCCGGGCGGGGGGTCCACGGTGACCGTGAGCAGGGTGCCGGTGCGCAGGCCCCAGGCGGCCATCGCTCCGGCCTCCGCCTCCAGGACGTGGCGGGCGCGGAGGCGGGGCCGACCCAGGCGGTTCGGGGGCATCGTGGTCACGGCGATGACGCGGAGCGTGCGGTCCAGGTGGGCCACGTCGATGGGGAAGCGCATGCCGAAGGTGTGGACGGAGGTGGCCGGGGTGAGGAGCAGGGCTCCGGTGAGGCCGTTGCGGCCGAGGAGGCCGCGGGTGCGGGCGCGGTAGGAGGCGGCCACCTCGAGGGGGACCGCGGCCCCCTCGCCGCCGCCCGCCTGCAGCGTCCCTGTGCCGTCCCGCCACCGTCGTCGCATGCGCGCCACCCTAAGGCTGCGCCGGCGGGGCCGAAGCGGTTCCGGCCACCGCCCCGCCGCTGCCGCTGCCGCTGCGCGGAGCAGTCCCCTCCCCTCCCCGCCCCTTCCCGCTGTGTCCGGTAGCGGCTTCGCCGCGGGCGGGTCCTGCGGCCCCGGACCCGGCGCCTCAATCACCGGCGGGGCTGGAACATCCAGCCCGCGCGGCGTTTGAGCGCACCGGGCGCGGAGCGCCCGGGTTTTCCAGCCTCGCCGGCGTTCGAGGCGAACGGGGTCCGGGGCGGAGCCCCCGGCTTAGGGAAGGGGCGGGGTGGGGGAAGCGGCCCGCAGGGCAGTGGGTGCGCAGCCGGGCCGGCGGGTGGGTTGGGTCCGGGGGCCCGTGACCCGCCGGGGCGGGGTGTTTACCTTCGTGCGATGGGTGTGGTGCTGATCGTTCTTGCCGGGGGGTACGGGGCCGTCGCCGGGATGTCGGTGCCGCGCATCGCCTACCGGCTCTCCGTCGCGGCCGGCGAGCCATGGCGGGGCGGGTGTCCGCGGGGGCATCCCGTGGCGGGGTGGTGGGGCGCCGCCCGGTGTGCGGGGGGTGCAGCCGGGCAGGTGCATTGGTACGGGCCGGACACCCTCCGCACCGCGCCGGCGAGCGCCGCCGTGTGCGCGGCCCTCGCCGCCGCCGTGGGGGCGCGGCCCGAGGCCGCGGTGTTCGTCGGGCTCGCGCCCGTGCTCGTCGTCCTCGCGCTCGTCGACCTGGCCGTGCACCGGCTGCCGGACGTGCTGACCCTCCCCCTGGCCGCCGCCACCGCCCTCGGGCTCGGGGCGGCCGCCCTTGCCCCCGGGGCCGCCGGCTCCTGGCGGCTCGCGCTCCTCGGCGGCGCCGGGCTCGGCGGCGCGTACCTGCTGCTGTTCCTGATCAACCCCGCCGGGCTCGGCTTCGGCGACGTCAAGCTGGCGCTCGCGCTGGGGGTCGCTCTTGGGTGGTACGGGTGGGGGGTATGGGCCCTCGGGGCCTTCGCCGGCTTCCTCTACGGGTCCCTCTACGGCCTCGGCCTGGTGCTTCAGGGCCCGGCAGGGCGGAGGCGGGCGTTCCCCTTCGGCCCCTTCATGGCAACCGGAGCCCTCACCGGAGTGCTGCTGGGCGGTTTCGGAGCGTAATCATTCCGCGCTGATGCACGCATCACGCTTTACGAAGGGTTATGGTGGAACCCCCCCCTCGGGCCGGTCCGTATCCCCCCCACGGACCGGCCCGTTTTCCTTTTCACCCGGTCCCCCCTCGCCCGCGCAGCAAAAACGCAGGTCAGCCGCGCTGCCCGCGCTGCGCCCAGAGGTTGGTGCCCGGGGTGGACACGGCGAAGGAGTCGATCTCCTTCAGCTCCTCCTCCGACAGCGGCGCACCCGCCAGCGCGGCCACGTTCTCCTCCAGCTGCTTCACGCTCGACGCGCCGATCAGCGCCGACGTCATCCGCTCGTCCCGCAGCACCCACGTCAGCGCCAGCTGCGCCAGCGACTGCCCGCGCCGCGCCGCGATCTCGTTCAGGCCGGTCAGGCGGCGCAGCACCTCGTCGGAGAGCAGGTCGGGGTCGAGGGACTTGCCCTGGCTGGCCCGGGAGCCCTCGGGGATGCCCCGGAGGTACTTCCCGGTCAGCAGGCCCTGCGCGAGCGGCGCGAAGGAGATGCAGCCCATGCCGGCCTCCTCCAGGGTGTCGAGCAGCCCGTCCTCCTCCGTCCAGCGGTTGATCATGGAGTACGAGGGCTGGTGGATCAGCGGCCGCACGCCCATCTCGCGCAGGATCCGCGCCGCCTCGGCGGACTGCTCCGCGGTGTACGAGGAGATGCCGACGTAGAGCGCCTTGCCCTGCTGCACCGCGGACGCCAGGGCGCCCATCGTCTCCTCGAGCGGGGTCTCCGGGTCGAAGCGGTGCGAGTAGAAGATGTCGACGTAGTCCAGCCCCATCCGCTTGAGGGAGGCGTCGAGCGAGCTCATCAGGTACTTGCGGCTGCCCCACTCGCCGTACGGGCCGGGGTGCATCAGGTAGCCGGCCTTGCTGGAGATGATCAGCTCGTCGCGGTACGGGGCGAAGTCCTGCGCGAGCAGCTTGCCGAAGTTCAGCTCGGCCGAGCCGGGGGGCGGGCCGTAGTTGTTCGCCAGGTCGAAGTGGGTCACGCCGAGGTCGAAGGCGCGGCGCAGGATCGCCCGCTGGGTCTCCAGGGACTTGTCGTCGCCGAAGTTGTGCCAGAGGCCCAGGGAGACGGCGGGGAGCTTGAGGCCGCTGCGGCCCGTGCGGCGGTACTCCATGGAGTCGTAACGTGCAGGCTCTGCCCGATAGGGATTGTTATCAGTCACGATGTCCTCCCTATCACGGACTTGTGACGGACCGAGTTGGGTACCCGATCCCGCCGCGCAGTAATGTGGCGCCCTCGGGGGAGGGACCGCATTTCGCACGGGGGCATTGCACGGAGGGGCTGGAAGATCGTGAAGCTGCGCGACCTGGTGTACAAGCTCTATGCACGCCGGGTGGAAGGCCGCCTCGACCATGCTGCGTCGCCCAAGCACATCGGTGTGATCCTGGACGGCAACAGGCGCTGGGCGAAGGCGTCCGGAGGCACCACCGAACAGGGCCACCAGGCCGGTGCCGACAAGATCTCCGAGATGCTGGGCTGGTGCACCGAGACGGACGTCGAGGTGGTCACCCTGTGGATGCTGTCCACGGACAACCTGGACCGGCCGGAGGACGAGCTCCGCCCGCTGCTCAACATCATCGAGAACACCGTCCGCGGCCTCGCCGCCGACGGCCGCTGGCGCGTCCACCACGTGGGCAACCTCGACATCCTGCCGGCGCGGACCCAGACGGTGCTCAAGGAGGCCGAGCAGGCCACCCACGACATCAAGGGAATACTGGTCAACGTCGCCGTGGGCTACGGCGGCCGCCAGGAGATCGCCGACGCCGTCCGCTCGCTGCTGCTGGAGCACGCCGAGAAGGGCACCTCCTTCGAGGAGCTCGCCGAGATCCTCGACATCGACCACATCGCCGAGCACCTCTACACGCGCGGCCAGCCCGACCCGGACCTGGTGATCCGCACCAGCGGCGAGCAGCGCCTGTCCGGATTCATGCTGTGGCAGAGCGCGCACTCCGAGTACTACTTCTGCGAGGTGTTCTGGCCGGCCTTCCGCAAGGTCGACTTCCTGCGGGCGCTGCGCGACTACGCCGCCCGCCACCGGCGCTACGGGACCTGAGACCGGGCAGGGGCGGCGGAGGGCGTTGGGGCGCGTCGGAGTTTCTGACGCCCCCTCGGTCCGCCCGTCCGCGACGCCCGTTCGGACGGCTCCTCGTCCCACTCGTCACCCCCGGCACACCCTTCACCGCCGCAAGCCCTTCACCTGGGCTTCACCGAGCGTCCGTCATATGCCATGGCATGGCCGTGCCTGATCGGGGAATACCCCTTTCAGGTCGATGCCCGATCCACGGGTGTCGAGTCTCAGCGGGCGGCATGGGGCCGTCCGCCCGGGAGGCCCTTTGCGCCAGGACGCACGTGCGGTTCGCACGGACGGAGTGGGAGGGCCGGAATCGGCCCCCGCAGGGGTGCCGATGACCGGTCCGGTCTTCATGGCCCGACCTCTTCCGAGGGGGTACGTCCTTCCGTGGTGACCAGCACAAAGCGCCGCCTGCCCGACAGGCGGACCTACGTCCTCGACACCAGCGTCCTGCTGGCAGACCCCAACGCGATCACCCGCTTCGACGAGCACGAGGTCGTGCTCCCGATCGTGGTGATCACCGAGCTGGAGGCCAAGCGCCACCATCCCGAGCTCGGCTACTTCGCCCGCCAGGCCCTGCGCCTGCTGGACGACTTCCGGGTCCGCAACGGCCGACTCGACGCCCCCATCCCGGTGGGCGACCTGGGCGGCAGCCTGCGTGTCGAGCTCAACCACTCCGACCCCGGCGTCCTGCCGGCGGGCTTCCGGCTCGGGGACAACGACTCGCGGATCCTCGCGGTCGCCCGCAACCTCCAGGCCGAGGGCTACGACGTCACGGTCGTCTCGAAGGATCTCCCGCTGCGCATCAAGGCCTCCTCCGTGGGTCTGCTCGCCGAGGAGTACCGCGCCGAACTCGCGATCACCGACGCCGGCTGGACCGGCATGACCGAGCTCGCCCTTTCCGGCGAGCAGGTCGACCTCCTCTACTCCGAGGAGCGGCTGTACGTGCCGGAGGCCGCCGAACTGCCCGTGCACACCGGGCTCGTCCTGCAGTCCGAGCGCGGCAAGGCGCTGGGCCGCGTCACCGCCGACGGCAACGTGCGCCTCGTACGGGGCGACCGCGAGGCCTTCGGGCTGCACGGCCGCAGCGCCGAGCAGCGCATCGCGCTGGACCTGCTGCTCGACCCGGAGGTCGGCATCATCTCCATGGGCGGCCGGGCCGGCACCGGCAAGTCGGCGCTGGCGCTGTGCGCGGGCCTGGAGGCGGTGCTGGAGCGCCGCCAGCACCAGAAGGTGATGGTCTTCCGGCCGCTGTACGCGGTGGGCGGGCAGGAGCTCGGATACCTGCCCGGCGACCAGTCGGAGAAGATGAGCCCCTGGGCGCAGGCGGTCTTCGACACCCTCTCGTCCGTGGCCGGGCGGGAGGTCATCGAGGAGGTGCTGAACCGCGGGATGCTGGAGGTCCTGCCGCTCACGCACATCCGCGGCCGCTCGCTGCACGACGCGTTCGTGATCGTCGACGAGGCGCAGTCGCTGGAGCGCAATGTCCTTCTGACCGTTCTGTCCCGAGTCGGGGCGAATTCGCGGGTCGTTCTGACCCACGATGTCGCCCAGCGGGACAACCTGCGGGTCGGCCGGTACGACGGAGTCGTCGCCGTCGTGGAGAAGCTGAAGGGGCATCCGCTCTTCGCCCACGTGACGCTGACGCGCTCCGAGCGCTCCCCGATCGCCGCCCTGGTGACGGAGATGCTGGAGACCCTGTAGTCACAAGCAGGACCAAAACGCACATAGCGGGATGGTGAGTTGGCGCCGCCCGGCAAAGGTCCGAGAGCCTAGCCGGGCGGCGCCGTGCTGCACAGGTCTTTGGCGGAACCAACCGCGACATGCCAGGTGTGACCTTTCCCACGCAACGCAGAATTGCCTTGCGGTGTCGGGGTCCGGCAGAGTCTGTTTTCCGTCAGGCCCCGCATACGGCACACCTGTATCTCCCGTTCGTTCCATGGGGGATACAAGCAGCACCACAACTCCACAGTCGTTCGCCGTATGCCGCCCGAGCACCACGCGGCAGTCCCCGCAAGGGGGTTGCCCACGGGCCAGCGCCTCCAGTGACCGCAGCTCAACGGAGGCCAGTGTCGAGGGGCACTCTTGCGCCCGCCCGGTCACTGCGGACGCTGCTGGAAGGACATCGTGTGAGCCGGATCTCGGTCCGGGGATTTGCAGTGGCCTCGGCCACTGCGGTCACCACCGTCGGCGCAGTCGTGGGCGTTGCCGCAGGCGACCCCTCCTCGAACGATCTCGAGACCACCGCGTCCGGGGCGACCCTCCTCACTGACATTCCGGTCGGCGAGCAGGCCCAGGTCCAGAGCGCGTCCCTGACGCAGCAGGCCGACTCCCTCGCCCAGGGCGCCGACACCGACGCCCGCCGCTCGGCCGAGGAGGCCGCGCGCGTCCAGGCCGCCGAGGAGGCCAAGGCCAAGAAGGCCGAGGCCCAGAAGGCGGCGGACGAGAAGGCGAAGAAGGAGCGCGAGGAGAAGGAGCAGATCGCGAGCCGCTCCGCGACCCGCGACGCCTCCGACTTCGCGGTCCAGGGCTCCTACACGGTCGCGCAGGTGAAGGACATCGCCCGCCAGATCGTCCCGTCCGGGCAGTTCCAGTGCTTCTCGAACATCGTGAACGAGGAGTCCACCTGGAACTACAAGGCCGTCAACTCGTCCTCGGGCGCGTACGGTCTGGTCCAGGCGCTCCCGGGCTCGAAGATGTCCTCGGTCGCCTCCGACTGGCGCACCAACCCGGCCACGCAGATCCAGTGGGGCCTGAACTACATGAACGACCGCTACGGCAGCCCGTGCGGCGCCTGGAGCTTCCACCAGGCCAACGGCTGGTACTAGAGGCCGGCCCGTACCGCTCAACCCCGGGGAGCCCCGCACCGTCCTACGGTGCGGGGCTCCTCGCGTGTACGGTCTGTCGAGGCGTGTCCACGGGCGGGGGGAAAGGATCGAGATGGGGAAGACCGCAGGCTGGCTCGGCCGGCTCGGGAACAAACTGAGCCGGATGGAGGCCAGGCTCGACGCACGGCGTGCCGTCGTCGAGGCCGAGACCGCCGGCGTCGGCCCGGCCCCCACGGTCCCACCCGCCCCGCCGGCCGCCCCCGTACCGCCGGCCCCGGCGCCCGGGGCCGCCGCAGGCACGCCCGGCCACCCGCCCGCGCAGCACCCCGGTCTGCCCGGGCGGCCGCACCCGGCCAGCGTGGTCCCGTGGGGCATGCGGGTCGCCGCCGAGGTCAGCTGGCGGCTGCTGATGCTCGCCGGGATGCTCTGGGTGCTGATGAAGGTGATCAGCGAAGTGCGCCTGGTCGTCCTCGCCTTCGCCGCGGCCCTGCTGGTGACCGCGCTGCTCCAGCCGTTCGTGGTCCGGCTGCGCCGGCTCGGCCTGCCGCGCGGGCTCGCGACCGCCGTGACCGCGGTCCTCGGCTTCGTGGTCATCGGACTGGTCGGCTGGTTCGTGGTCTGGCAGGTCATGGAGAACCTCGACGACCTCTCCGCCCGCGTCCGCGACGGCATCAACGAGCTCAAGCTCTGGGCACTGGACAGTCCGTTCCACGTGACCGAGAAGCAGATCAACGACATCGCGAAGAACCTCACCGAGACCATCGGCACCAACACCGAGCAGATCACCTCCGCCGGCCTCCAGGGCGTCACCGTCCTCGTCGAGGTGCTCACCGGCATGCTGCTGGCGATGTTCTCGACGCTGTTCCTGCTCTACGACGGCGCCCGCATCTGGAGCTGGGTGCTGGGCCTGGTCCCGGCCGCGGCCCGCGCGGGCGTCGCCGGCGCCGGTCCGCGCGCCTGGCGGACGCTGACCGCGTACGTGCGCGGCACCGTCCTCGTCGCACTCATCGACGCCATCTTCATCGGTCTGGGCCTGTACTTCCTCAAGGTGCCGATGGCGGTGCCGCTGGCCGTCTTCATCTTCCTGTTCGCCTTCATCCCGCTGGTCGGCGCGGTGGTCTCCGGGGCCCTGGCCGTGGTCGTCGCCCTGGTGACCCAGGGGCCGTGGACCGCGCTGCTGGTGCTGGGCGTGGTGCTGGCCGTGCAGCAGATCGAGGGCCACGTGCTGCAGCCGTTCATCCTGGGCCGGGCGGTACGGGTCCACCCGCTCGCGGTGGTGCTGGCGGTGGCCGCGGGCGGCATGGTCGCGGGCATCGGCGGGGCGGTGGTCGCCGTCCCGCTGGTCGCCGTCACCAACACCGTCGTCGGCTACCTGAAGGCGTACTCGCGCGACCAGCTCCTGCACGGGGCCGCGTCGATCGGACCGGGCCCGCACGGGGCGACCGCGATCGAGCAGGCCGCCCGGGAGGCCGGCAGTGATCAGCGAGCCTGAGCTGGAGGGGGAGTGGGACGGGGACCGGCCGCAGGAGCCGGAGCGTCCCGACCGGCCGGAGGCCGCGGTACGGGGGCAGCGCGCCCCGTGGCTGTGGGGGCTCGCCGGGGTGGTGCTGGCCTCGGCGGTGTGGACGACCGTACCGGCATTACAGGAACGTTCCTCTGCCGCGCCGCGCATCGAGTACCGGCACACCGAGAACCTGTGCAAGGACGGGCGGCTGAACATGCTCCTGAAGGTGACCGCGCCCTCCATGAGCGACCACCCGACCCACCGGGAGAGCCCGGCCCTGGACTGGTCGCACTGCGAGTACTTCACCGAATGGGTCGAGGGGGGCACCTCGTACCAGATGCAGACGATGGTCGAGCTGCACAAGAAGACCGACCCGCAGGCCGAGTTCGGGACCGGGCCGGGCAGCTTCATGGACGCGCTCCAGGCGCCCGCCGACGTGGAGCAGGTGCCGGGGCTGGGCGAGAAGGCGCTGCTGACCACCCACTTCGCGGGCGCAGGCGCCGGGCCGCGGCTGCAGGTGCTCGACGGCGGCGCGGTGTTCACGCTGTCGGTGGGGTGGCTCGGGGACACCGACGGAGCCCCGCAGCCGGACGAGGACGCGGTCAAGACCGCGATGATCGAGGACATGCGGGTCCTGATGGGCCGGCTGCGCAAGTAGCCGGCGGGGGCGCCTGCAGGTGCCGATGACGGGCTAGGGCCCCGCTGCCGGGAACGGCGGCGGGGCCCTTGTCGTGGGGCGCGTACGGGGGCGTGCCCGTACGGGGCGGTGCTACTCGGAGGCGAGGGCGTCCTCGGCGTCGAGGGTCACCGCGACGGCCTGGATCACCGAGGCGATCTTGAAGGCCTCCTGGACCGTCTCGCGGTCGACGCCGGCCTTGCGCAGGACCTGCTCGTGCGAGTCGAGGCACTGGCCGCAGCCGTTGATCGCGGAGACCGCGAGCGACCACAGCTCGAAGTCGACCTTCTCCACGCCCGGGTTGCCGATGACGTTCATCCGCAGGCCGGCCCGCAGCGTGCCGTACTCCGGGTCGGAGAGCAGGTGGCGGGTGCGGTAGAAGACGTTGTTCATCGCCATGACGGCGGCCGCGGACTTGGCGGCCGTGTACGCCTCGGGCGACAGGGCGGCCTTCGCCTCCGGCTCCAGCTCACGCAGGACGCGTCCGGAGCGGGCGGCGATCGCGCAGGACAGGACCGTGCCCCACAGCTGCTGCTGCGAGAGGGTGTTCTGGTTGCCGATGACCGAGCCGAGGTTCAGCTTCAGGTCCTTGGCGAAGTCCGGTATGGCGGCCTTGAGGGAGTCGAGGGACATCCGTCACTCACCGGCCAGCAGGGCGCCGGCGTCCAGGGTGTCCTCGCCCTTGTTCCAGTTGCAGGGGCACAGCTCGTCGGTCTGCAGGGCGTCGAGGACCCGCAGGACCTCCTTGGGGTTACGGCCCACGGAGCCGGCGGTCACCATCGAGAACTGGATCTCGTTGTTCTGGTCGACGATGAAGACGGCGCGCTGCGCGAAGCCGTCCTCGCCCTGCACGCCGCAGGCCTGCATCAGCTCGTGCTTGGAGTCGGCCAGCATCGGGAAGGGCAGGTCACGCAGGTCGGCGTGGTCCTTGCGCCAGGCGTGGTGGACGAACTCCGAGTCGCCGGAGACACCGAGGACCTGGGCGTCGCGGTCGGCGAACTCCTCGTTCAGCTTGCCGAAGGCGGCGATCTCGGTCGGGCAGACGAAGGTGAAGTCCTTCGGCCAGAAGAACACCACGCGCCACTTGCCCTCGTAGGTCTTGTGGTCGATCTGCGCGAACTCCTTGCCGGCCTCGAGCGAGACGCAGGCGGTCAGATCGTAGGTGGGGAACTTGTCACCGACAGTGAGCACGTGCTCTCCTTGCGGACAGGAAAATGCCCCTTTTGGGCAATTTCCATGAGGGTTGGACGGATCTCACATGCTGACACAGCTGCATTGATTGCGGAAATAGCTAGTCTTGTCACGGGTGATCGGAGGTACCTATCAGTGGCTGTCGGTAATAGGGGAGCGAAGCAGGCGACGCTCGCACAGCTGCGCGCGTTCGCGGCCGTCGCCGAGCACCTGCACTTCCGGGACGCCGCCGCGGCGATCGGAATGAGCCAGCCCGCCCTCTCGGGGGCCGTCTCCGCGCTGGAGGAGGCCCTCGGCGTGCAGCTGCTGGAGCGCACCACCCGCAAGGTGCTGCTCTCCCCGGCGGGCGAGCGGATCGCCGGCCGGGCGCGGGCCGTGCTCGACTCCATGGGCGCCCTGCTGGAGGAGGCCGAGGCGGTCCGCGCCCCCTTCACCGGCGTCCTGCGGCTCGGCGTGATCCCCACGGTCGCCCCGTACCTGCTGCCGACCGTGCTCGGCCTCTTCCACCGGCGCTACCCGCGCATGGACCTCCAGGTCCACGAGGAGCAGACGTCCTCGCTGCTGGACGGGCTGGCCGCCGGCCGCCTCGACCTGCTGCTGCTCGCGGTGCCGCTCGGTGTGCCCGGGGTCACCGAACTCCCCGTTTTCGACGAGGACTTCGTGCTGCTCGCCCCCCGGGACCATCCGCTCGCCGGGCGCCGGGACGTCCCGCGCGAGGAACTGCGGGGCCTGCAGCTGCTGTTGCTCGACGAAGGGCACTGTCTGCGCGACCAGGCCCTGGACATCTGCCGCGAGGCGGGGCGCACCGACGGGGCCGACGTCACCACCACCGCCGCCGGGCTGTCCACCCTCGTACAACTGGTCGCAGGGGGACTGGGCGTCACCCTGTTGCCGCGCACCGCGCTGCGCCTGGAGACCGCCCGCAACGAGTACCTGGCCACCGGGTACTTCGCCGAGCCGGCGCCCTCCCGGCGGATCGCCCTCGCCATGCGGACGGGCACCGCCCGGCAGGAGGAGTTCCGGGCCATCGCCGGCGCCCTGCGCGAGGCGGTGCGCCCGCTCCCGGTCTGGCCCGCCGAGTAGGGCGGGGCCGCCGGGAACGGGCGTACCTGCGGGGCGTGTTCGCGCCGGGCTACTCCGTGCGCAGCCCGTCCGGGCGCATCATGCGCAGCAGCGGCGGCAGGCTGAGCAGGGTCACCACGGCGACCACGCCGCCGCCGATGCCGGTCATCGCCGCGACCGAGGCCCAGTCGATGCGGACGGGCACTCTGGTCATCCGCATCAGGACCGCGCCGAGCGTGAGACCGATGGCGGTGGCCAGGGCCAGGCCGAGCAGGACCGGCAGGGCCGTCTGCCACAGCACCGACAGGCTCAGCGTCGAGCGTTTGGTGCCGAACGCGACCAGGGCGGACAGCAGCTTGCGGCGCTCGCGCAGCTGCTCCAGCTGGGACACCAGCAGGCTGGCCCCGATCAGCACGAGCACCAGGGTGGCGCCGATGAACAGGCCGGTCCGGATCGAGCCGAACTCGGGCGCCGTCCGGGTGGACTGGAGGGTCATGGCGGTGGCCAGCGGGTCCGCCTTGTAGGCCGCCGTCCGGGCCAGCTCCAGTGCGTCCGGCGTGGCCGGGTCCAGCGTGACGTACACCTGGGCGGAGCCGTAGCGCTGCACCTTCGGGGCGGCGCCCTGGGTGACCAGCAGGCCGCTGCGCAGCATGCCGAGCGGGTCCTTGCGGGCCTGCGCCGGGCGGGTGGAGGCGGGCACGGTCCAGACGGTGGGCGCAGGGCCGTCGGGGTCGTGGAGGTTCCCCGTGAACAGCTTCTCGCCCGGAGCCGCGCCGGCGCTCTTGCCGCGCACGGCGGTGCCGCCCGTCAGGACGAAGGCGTCGCCGTCCCGGCAGGAGGGCAGCTCGGCGAGATCGCCGAGGGCCGCGCACGTACCGATGGTGAGCTCGATGGTGCCCGACTCCGCATCCGCAGGGTTGCGGACGGCCGAGGTGGAGGCCAGCGGCACGGCCTTGGTGATGCCCTTGGTGCCGGCGACCGCCCTGCCGAGGGCGTCGACCCGGTCCTCGGTGCCGGAACGGGTGAGGATCGACAGCGAGGCCCGGCTCGGGTCCTGTCCGGTCTCCTGGGAGTAGTCGCCCTCGACGCCCGCGAAGAGCATCTGCAGGGCGATGGCCCCGGCGACCGCGACCGCGATGCCGCCGACCAGTCGGGCGGCGGTGCCGCTGGTGAGCTGGAGCCGGCGCACGGCCAGCTGCCAGGAGACCGGTCCGGACCCGCCGAGCAGGCCGACGACCCGCTCCAGCAGCCAGGGCAGCAGGGCGGTGATGCCGATGAGGAGCAGCACCACACCGGCGGACACCTGCCACTGGTTGAACGGGCCGCCGTCCCTGCCGCGGCCCGCCAACGGGACGAGCAGGGCCAGTCCGGTCGGCGGCAGCAGCAGCCGCCACCAGATGCGGCGCCGGACCGGGGCGGCCGAGCGCACCACGCCGAGCGGCTCGATGACCGCGCCCCGCAGCGCGAACAGGGTCACGAGGACGGCCGCGGCCGGGACGGTGACCGCGACGGCCAGGGCGAGCGGCCAGGCGGGGGTGAGGTCCTCGGGGAAGAGGCTGCGGTCCTGGATGCTGACGTACGGCGTGAGCCGGCGGGCGGCCAGGAAGAACCCGGTGCCGAGGAGCAGGCCGATCAGCGAGCCGGCGAGTGCCTCCCCGGCGGCGATCCGGCGGGTCATCCGGCCGTCCGCGCCGACCAGGCGCAGGGCGGCGAGCCGCTGGTCGCGGCGGTCCCCGCCGAAGCGGACGGCGGCCGCGACGAAGACAGCCACCGGCACCAGCAGGGCGGTGAACATCACCAGTACGAGGAGGGTCAGGACCGGGTCGAGGGGCTGGGGCTCCACGGTGTTGCCGAAGCTGGTGATCCGCTCGACGTACGGGCTGTCCGCTTCCTTGGACAGCCGGTCGGTGCCCTTGTAGTAGGAGAGCTCGCCCGGTCCGACGAGTCCGGCGTCGCCGATGACGGCGGTGATCCGCCCGTCGAGGCGCTCGCGCAGCAGCTTGCCCGCGTCGCTCTTCAGCAGCCGGTCGAGGGCGGGGGAGACGGCCAGCTCGCCCGGGCCCGGGTACTTCTTCAGCCCGGGCGCGAGCGGCGCGTCGGGACCCTCGGGCTCGACGAGGCGCCCGTTCACGTCGGCCGAGCGGTAGGTCATGTTCGCGCGGGCGATCAGCAGGGTGTTGTGCCCCGGCCGGTCGGCGGTCTGGGAGGTGATGGTCTCGCGGGCGTCGCCGCGGGCGTCGCGGGCGGTCATCGCGGCGGGCACGGCGGTGGTGCCCAGCAGCAGGGCGACGCCGAGGCCGACCCCCACGCCGGTCAGGAGGGTGCGTGTCCAGCCCTCGCGGCCGCCGGCGACGGCGAACCGGACGCCCATGGCCAGGTCGCGGGCCCAGGTGCGCAGCAGGCTCATATCCGCTCCATGTCGCGGGACCTGCCGTCGCGTACGACGATCTCCCGGTCGGAGTACGCCGCCACCCGGGTCTCGTGGGTGACGAGGACGACGGCGGTGTTCGCGGAGCGGGCGGCCTCGGTCAGCAGTTGCATCACGAGCTCGCCGCTCAGGGAGTCCAGGGCGCCGGTGGGCTCGTCGGCGAAGATCACGCGGGGGGCGGTGACCAGCGCGCGGGCGATCGCGACGCGCTGGCCCTGGCCACCGCTGACCTCGCCGGGCCGCTTGCGGGCGAGGTCCTCGACCTGGAGCTGCTGCAGCCGGTGCAGGGCGCTGCGCTCGGCCTCCTTGCGCCTGACGCCGGTCAGGCGCAGCGGGAGCGCGACGTTCTCCACGCAGGTCAGCTCCGGCACGAGCCGCCCGAACTGGAAGACGAAGCCGAACTCGGTGCGGCGCAGGGCGCTGCGCTCGGCGTCGTTCATGGCGGACAGCTCGCGGCCCGCGTACGTGATGGTGCCGGCGTCCGGGGTGACGATGCCGGCCAGGCAGTGCAGCAGGGTGGACTTGCCCGAGCCGGAGGGGCCCATGACGGCGACGACCTCGCCGGGGTGGATGGAGAAGTCCGCGCCGTCGAGGGCGTTGGTGGGGCCGTACGCCTTGCGCAGGCCGGTGGCGGACAGCAGGGTGCCGGCCGGGGTCATCGGCGTACCTCCCGGGCGAGTTGGTCGAGGCGGGCGGCGGTCAGCTCCAGCCAGCGCAGGTCCGCCTCCAGGTGGAACAGGGCGTGGTCGCAGACGAGCTGGTCGGTGAGGTCGCCCTTGCGCTTGCGCTGGGTCAGGATGCGCATGAGCCGCAGGTGCTCGGCGCGCTGGGTGTCCAGCAGTTCGTCGGCGCTGCGGCCGGTGAGCAGGGCGAGGACGACCTTGGTGTACAGGGTCGACTGCAGGTAGGGCTCGGGCTTCTCGGGCTGGGCGAGCCAGGCGGAGACGTCGGTGATGCCGGCGTCGGTGATGGCGTACCGCTTGCGTTCGGGTCCGCCGCCGGCCTCGATCCCGTCGACCTCGACGAGGCCGTTCTTCAGGAGCCGGGACATGGTCGAGTAGACCTGCCCGTAGGCGAGGGGGCGGTCGTGGCCGAACTTCTCGTCGAAGGCGCGCTTGAGGTCGTAGCCGTGCCGCGGGCCGGCCTCCAGGAGGCCGAGGAGCGTGTGACCGATGGACATGCCGGCGACTATACATGCGGTGTATACGCACGGTGTATACACGCGGTGCAGAGAAGGGTGCGCAGGACGTCCGGCCCCTGCCTGGGCCATTCGAAGGGACTTTGGTCCCCCGCGCGGCGGCTCGGCGCCCGGCTGCGGGGCGGCTGGCAGTTTGAGGGGATCGGCCCTGCATTTCGAAAGGCGCGCCATGCACGCACCCCCCACCGGAACCACCGGTACGCCCGCGCTCCCGCCCCAGCAGTCCGGTACGCCGGCCCGCGCGGCCGCACAGGCCGCGGCGGCCGGCCCGCGCGCCCGGCGCCCCGCACCGCCGTGGTGGATGTGGGCGGTGGTCTGCGGGCTCTTTTTCGCCCACGCCACGCTATCGCTGCGCCTGCACGAGCGGCTGGACTCGAACGCCTTCGACCTGGGCATCTTCGAGCAGGCCGTCCGCTCCTACGCGGAGGGCCACCTGCCCGTCTCCGAGGTCAAAGGGCCGGACTTCCCCCTGCTCGGGGACCACTTCTCCCCGGTCCTGGCCCTGCTGGCGCCCTTCTACATGATCTGGCCCTCGCCGCGGACCCTGCTCGTCGCGCAGGCGGCGCTGGTCGCGGTGAGCCCGCTGCCGCTGATGCGGTGGGCGCACAAGGCGCTGGGAACCGTCGCGGCCCAGGTGATCGGGGTGTGCTACGGGCTCTCCTGGGGGATCGCGAGCGCGACCGGCTTCGACTTCCACGAGTGGGTCTTCGCCGTCCCGCTGCTGACGTGGTCGCTGTGCGCCCTGGGCCAGGGGCGGCTGCGCGCCGCCGTGCTGTGGGCGCTGCCCATGCTGCTGGTGAAGGAGGACATGGGGGCCACCGTGGCCGTGATCGCCCTGCTGGCCGCCTGGCGGGCCGGCCCGGGCCGGCGGCGGTGGCTCGGGATCGCCGTGGCCGCGGGCAGCGTGGTCTGCATGCTGCTGACGCTGATGGTGGTGCTGCCGGCGTTCAACCCGGCCGGCTCCTATGCGTACACCGGCGATCTGGGCGCGGGCGGCGGCATCGGCCGCCTGCTGCAGAAGGCCACGGTCGGCCTCGTCACCCCCGAGACCAAGGTGGCGACCGTGGTCATGGTGCTGGCGCCGACCCTGTTCCTGGCGCTGCGCTCCCCGCTGGTGCTGGTGGCCGTTCCGACCGTGCTGTGGCGGGGGCTCTCGGAGGACTCCTCCCACTGGGGGACCGGCTACCACTACTCGCTCACGCTGATGCCGATCGTCTTCGCGGCCTTCCTCGACGCCCTCCTGCGGCGCGGTACCACCCCCGCCGGGCTGCGCCGCTACCTGGCGGGGGCGGTCGGCGTCTGCCTGATGCTGCTGCCGGCGTACCGGCTGGGGGAGTTGCTCAAGCCGGAGTTCTGGGAGACCAAGCCCCGGGTCGCGGTGGCGCACCGTGTGCTGGCCCGGATCCCGGACGGCGCCACGGTCCAGGCCTCGAACCAGCTCGTGCCGCACCTGTCCGACCGCACGAGCGTCAGCATGTTCGGCTGGGGCGACAGCCGGCCCGATCCGGAGTGGATCGTGGTCGACACCGCAGTTTCCCCGCAACTGCACTGGCCGCTCAACTCCGTGCAGGAGTGGGTCGCCCTCTCCGAACGGCGCGCCGCGGGCTACCGGACGGTGACCGAGGAGGACGGCTTCGTCCTGCTGACCCGGACCCGCTGACCCGCAGCGGTTTCAGGACCCGGGAGTGGAGCGCGGCCGGCCGCGCGGCGGGATGGGGGCGGCCCCGCCCGGGAGCCGGCCCGCCTCGGACAGGGCCCGGCGCAGCAGGAACTCGATCTGGGCGTTCGCGCTGCGCAGTTCCTCCCCCGCCCAGCGGGCGAGGGCGTCGTACACCTGCGGGTCCAGCCGGAGCAGGACCTGCTTGCGTGCCTGCCGGCCCGCCGCGCGCGCCGCCCGCTCCCGCGGTGCGCGCGGCGGGCCGTCGGGCTCCTCGGCGCCGGTCCCGGCGTCGGCGGGGCTCACTGGTAGAGGGTCCCGGTGTTGACGACGGGCTGGGCCGCGCGGTCGCCGCACAGGACGACCATCAGGTTCGAGACCATGGCGGCCTTGCGCTCCGGGTCCAGATCCACGATGTCCTCCTCCGTCAGCCGGTTCAGGGCCAGTTCGACCATGCCCACCGCGCCCTCGACGATCTGCTTGCGGGCCGCCACGACCGCACCGGCCTGCTGGCGCTGGAGCATCGCGGAGGCGATCTCCGGAGCGTACGCGAGATGCGTGAAGCGGGACTCGATGATCCGCACGCCGGCGGCCTCCACCCGCGCCTGGAGTTCGAGGGCGAGCTTCTCGGTGATCTCCTCGGCGTCGCCGCGCAGCGACAGGCCGCCCTCCTCGTGCGCGTCGTACGGGTACTCGATCGCGATGTGCCGGACCGCGGCCTCGGTCTGGGTCTCCACGAACTCGGTGAAGTCCTCCACCTCGAAGGAGGCCCGGGCGGTGTCCTCCACCCGCCACACCACGACCGCCGCCAGCTCGATCGGATTGCCGTAGGCGTCGTTGACCTTCAGCACCGCCGTCTCGTGGTTGCGCACGCGGGTGGAGATCTTCGCGCGGGAGGTCAGCGGGTTGACCCAGCGCAGCCCGTCGGTGCGGACCGTGCCGCGGTAGCGGCCGAAGAGCTGGACGACGCGGGCCTCGCCCGGCGCCACCATGTTCAGCCCGCTCATCGCCAGCGCCGAGACGGGGATCAGGAGGATGCCGGGAACGATCAGCGCCAGCTGGGCCGCGCCGCCGTTTGAGGAAGTGCCGACCGCTATGAGGGCCGCCCCGGCGACGGCTCCCGCCAGGCCGAGCAGCAGGGCCAGGCCGCCCCCGACGCTGCGTGCCGGGAACTCCCGTACGCCGGTCACCATGTCTGCCGCATTTGCCATCTTCTGCCCCCGTTCCGGTCGGCACCCGCCGGTCGAGCGCCTAGCAAAGTGATATCACTTTTCGCGGTGACCGCAACCCTAAGGGCTCGACGTGCGTCGGTTCCCTTGATGTGGGTGCTGATTCTCACGTCCGAATTGACCGGTATTGGCCTTGGTTGGCCAACCTTTGCCACATCCTGCGGTGTTAGCTTTCTGAGCTGACGTCGGGGGGGAAACCGAGCGGAGCGGGAACGATGGGCCGAGCAGAAGCGCGTAAAGCGCAGCAGCAGCGCAGCGCGCGGCGGGCGCCGCGCGGGCGCGCGACGGGGAAGGGGCGCGCGGGCAAGCGGACCGGCATACGTCGCTTCTTCACCTGGAAGACGATCCTCGGGACGTTCTTCGGGATGTTCCTGCTCGGCATGGCCGCCCTCGTGGGCCTGTACTTCTACGTGGACCCGCCGGACCCGAACGCCGAGGCGATCCAGCAGAGCAACGTCTACAAGTACGCCGACGGCACGATCATGGCCCGCGACGGCAAGATGAACCGCGAGATCGTCCCGATCGACAAGGTTCCGAAGGAAGTCCAGACGGCCTTCATCGCCATCGAGAACAAGTCGTTCTACAAGGACCGCGGCGTCGACTTCCTCGGTGTCGCCCGCGGCCTGGTCAAGACCGCCACCGGCCAGGGCAAGGCCGGCGGTTCGACGATCACCCAGCAGTACGTCAAGAACTTCTACCTGACGCAGGACCAGACCCCCACGCGCAAGCTCAAGGAGCTGGTGATCTCCCTCAAGGTCGACCAGCGCATGGAGAAGGACGAGATCCTCGCGGGTTACCTCAACACCAGTTACTTCGGCCGTGGCGCGTACGGCATCCAGGCCGCCTCGCAGGCGTACTACGGCGTCGACTCCGAGAAGCTGACGCTGGAACAGGGCGCCTACATGGCAGCCCTCCTGCAGGCCCCCAGCGACTACGACTGGGCGACCGCGAGCGACCGCGGCAAGAAGCTCGCCATGATCCGCTTCAACGGCGTCCTCGACAACATGGTCGAGATGGGCGAGCTCGACAAGGCCAAGCGCGACACCCTGAAGTTCCAGGAGCCCATCAAGCCCAAGGCCGCCCCCGGCCTGGAGGGCCAGAAGGGCTACCTGAAGCAGGCCGCCGACGCCGAGCTGCGCCGCCAGACCGGCATGAAGGCCGCCGAACTCCAGGCCGGCGGCTGGGAGATCACGCTCAACATCGACCCGAAGAAGCAGCAGGCGCTGGAGAAGGCGGTCGAGGACGAGCTGGAGTCCCAGCTCGACCGCCAGAAGCGGCCCGTCGACGCCTCCGTGCAGGCCGGCGCCACCTCCGTCGACCCCAAGACCGGCGCGATCGTCGCCATGTACGGCGGCACCGGACTGTCCGACCACTGGGCCAGCAACGCCCTGCGCACGGACTTCCAGCCGGGCTCGACCTTCAAGCCGGTCGTGCTGGCCTCCGCACTGGAGAACGGTTCGAAAACGCAGGACGGCAAGCCCATCACGCCGAACGCGCTGTACGACGGCACCAGCAAGCGCCCCGTCGTCGGCAGCAAGGTCCCGTTCAACCCGCAGAACCAGGACAACCGCAACTTCGGCAACCCGATGATCACCGTGCAGGAGGCCACCGACTTCTCGGTGAACTCCGTCTACGCCCAGATGATCGTCGACGTGAAGCCGCAGAACGCCAAGAAGACGGCCCTGCAGCTCGGCATGAAGGACCGCGACGGCTGGCCCGATGACAAGCCGGCCATGTCGCTCGGCACCATGAGCGCCAACACCGTGGAGATGGCCGGGGTCTACGCCACCCTCGACGCCCACGGCAAGAAGATCACCCCGTCGATCATCAAGAGCGCCGAGCACCACGAGCGCGAGTTCAAGCCCGTGGAGGCCGTCGGCGGTCAGGCCATATCCCGCGAGACCGCCGACACCGTGACCAAGGTCCTCACCGGCGTGGTCAACGACGAGGGCGGCTCCGGCAACAAGGTCAAGAGCTCCGCCTACGAGGCCGCCGGCAAGACCGGCACCACCGAGTCCAACGTGGCCGGCTGGTTCACCGGCTACACCCCCGAACTCGTCACCGTCGTGGCGATCTTCGGTGAGGAGCCCGGTACCGCCAAGCAGGTCACCCTGACCGGTACCGCGGGCGGTGGCCGAGCCGGTGGCTCCAGCTTCCCCGCCAGCATCTGGAAGGCGTACACGCTGGCCGCGCTCAAGGGCGTCAAGACCGGCGAGTTCGACCTCTCCGAGGCCAACATGGGCCCGACGATGGCCCCGCCGCGCTCCGCCTCCCCGTCGAGCTCCGCGAGCCAGGTCAGCCCGTCGCCGAGCGGCAGCCAGATCTCGCCCAGCCCCGACCCGAGCAAGGTCTCGCCGAGTCCGGACGCGAGCAAGAGCTCCGGCAAGCCCGACCCGACGAAGACCCCGAAGCCCGACCCGACCAAGTCGGCGAGCCCGCCGTTCCCGCCGCCGTTCAACCCGTAGGCCGGCCGGAGCACCAAACGACACCGCCGCCCCGCAGCATCCGTGCTGCGGGGCGGCGGTGTCTTCTGCCTTCTTCCTTCTGCCTTCTTCCGGGTCAGCGCCGGTCGTGGGCCGGCGGCAGCGAGAGCTCGAACCAGACGACCTTGCCGCTGCTCAGCCGGGTCGCCCCCCAGCGGCGGGCCATCCGGTTGACCAGGAACAGCCCGCGGCCGCCCTCGTCGGTCTCCCGGGCCCGGCGCTGACGCGGCAGCTGCGGGGAGTCGTCGCCGACCTCGCAGCGCAGCACGTCCGTCCGCAGCAGGCGCAGTGTGACCGGCCGCTCCGCGTACCGGACGGCGTTGGTCACCACCTCGCTGACCAGCAGCTCCACCGAGTCCTCGAGCTCCTCCAGGCCCCAGCGGGTCAGCGCCCGCCGGGCGAAGCGGCGGGCCCGGCCGGGGGCCGTCTCCTCCGGGTCGAGGAACCAGTACGCCACGTCGCTGGGCGCGATCCCGTCGAAGCGGGCCGCGAGCAGCGCGATGTCGTCGTCCCGGTCACCCGGGCCCAGCATGTCGAGCACGTCGTCGCACAGGGCCTCCAGCGGCGGCGGGTGGTCCAGGCCGGTCAGCTGGGCGGTGGTGGCCAGCCGCTCGCGGAGCTGCTCGATGCCGGTCCACACGTCGCGCAGCCGTGACTCCACCAGGCCGTCGGTGTACAGCAGCAGCGTCGCCCCGGCCGGGGCGTCCAGCTCCACGGCCTCGAAGTCCACGCCGCCGACGCCGATGGGCGCGCCCGGCGGCACCCGCAGTACCTCGGCGCGGCCGCCCAGGTGCAGCAGCACCGGCGGAGGGTGGCCGGCGTTGGCGACGGTGATCCGGTGCGAGACGGGGTCGTAGACGGCGTACAGGCAGGTGGCCATGCGGTCGGAGCCCAGGCGCTGCGCCTGCTCGTCGAGGTGGTGCAGGACCTCGGCCGGCGGCAGGTCCAGCTGGGCCAGCGTCTGCGCGGTCGTGCGCAGCTGGCCCATGATGGCCGCGGAGGTCATGGAGTGGCCCATGACGTCGCCGACGACCAGGGCGACCCGGCTTCCGGGCAGGGGTATGGCGTCGTACCAGTCGCCGCCGACCCGGGCCGTCTCGGCGGCCGGCAGGTAGCGGGAGGCCAGCCGGACGCCGGTGGGCTGCGGGAGGCTGTCGGGGAGCATGGTGCGCTGCAGCTCGTCGGCGATGTACGCCTCGCGGCCGTACAGGACGGCCTTGTCGATGCCGAGCGCGGTGTGGGTGGCCAGCTGGGCGGCGACCAGGAGGTCGTTCTGCTCGAACGCGGGCCGCTCGGGGCTGCGCAGGAACACCGCGGCGCCGATCACGCGGCGGCGGCCGCGCAGCGGGGCGAGGATGGCCCGCCGGCCGCGCGGCAGCGGGTGCCCGTCGCCCAGCAGCTCCGGCAGCGCGTCCTGGGCCCCTGCGGCGGAGCCGAACACGGGCCGTACGCCGCGCAGCACCTCGGCGAGCGCCCCGCCGGGCAGGATCTCGCACAGCTCGGCCGCGGGCAGGTCGCCCTGCGGGCCGACCATCGGCAGCTGGCTGAAGTCGAGTTCGCCGGCGCCCCCCGCGGCCCCGGCGGACTCCGCTCCGGTCAGGTCGTCGATCGGCCGGAGACGGTCGGTGCGGCGCAGCCTTAAAACGACCGGGCCGACGGGGCGTTCGTCGCCCACCGGCAGGGGGTCGCGCAGGTAGACGAGGATCGCGTCCGAGAAGGTCGGCACGGTGGCCCGGCACAGGCCGAGCACGATCTCGTCGAGGTCGATGCCGCGGGCGATGCGGCGGGTCGCCGCCCCGACGAAGCGCAACCGGTCGCCCTCCCGGCGCGCGGCCGCTGCCCCCTCGCCGGCGCCGCCGGGCGCGGGCGGGCCGCCGCCCTCGGCCTCGGGTGCCGCGTCCTGGGCGTACTCCTCGCCGTCGTCGACCGGCCCCGGGGCCGGAGCCCCGCCGTCGGCCGGCGCGGCGACGGGGGAGCCCACGGCGGGTGCGGAGTCGGCGGTGGCCCCGGCGGAGGTGGCCAGGGCGGCCTCGGCCGTGGCATCCGGCGCGGCATCGGCAGTGCCTACGGCGGCTGCAGCCGTGGCGGCCCCGTCGGCGGCGTCTTCAGGGGCGCCCCGGCCCTCGTGGGTCCGGCCCGCGGGCAGCTCCGTGCCCCGGCCGGAGCCGCCGGCGGCGGTGCGGTGGCCTGCGCGGCGCGGGCGCCCCGCGGAGGCCGCGTTGCGGGCCGCCTCGGTGTCGCGCCCGCGGGCGGTGCGGCCGCGCCGGGGGCCGTCGTCCGGCGCCGCGGGGGCCGACTCGGTGCGGGGGCGCGGGAGTTCCGGGCCCGGGCCGCCGTCCGCGTGCGCGCGCGGCGGGTCCTCGCCTGACGCGGCCGTGCCGCGGACCGCCTCGGCGGCCGGCAGTGGAGCCTTCCCGTGGCCCAGCTCCTCCGCGCAGCGGCCGGAGGCGCCGGAGGCACCGGCCTTCCCGTGGCCCCGCTCGCGCGCGTCGCCGCCGGAGGCAGCGGGCAGCCCGGGGCCGCCGTGGGCCGGTGTCGCGGCGGCCGCGGCAGGCTGCGGGCCCTCCTGCGAGGTGGGGTACTCCGTCACGCGTGGCATTCCGTCCGTCTGCGCTCGATGTGCGCTGCACTCAACTCGGTCAGTCGCGGTATACCCGCTCAGCGGCGGGGGCACCATCGCCCCGCGTTCCGCGTCCCGCTCGTTACCTCTCCCCGCGCTGACCTCCGGTCAAGTCCCGCATATCGCACGACATTTACGGATGTGCGGTCGAGTGCGGCAGGCGCACCCCACCTTGCGGAGGGAGATATTACGGTTCAACCCCCGGGGCGCATCAAGGGTCTCATGAGGTCATATGCGCCGGGGTGCGGTCCCAGTCCTCGGGCAGGACCGGAACCTGCCATGCCGGATCGGGCCGCCAGTCCTGCCAGCCGTCGGAGTACGGAGTGCCCCAGGCCTTGATCACCTCCAGGGCGGCCCGCCCCGCCTCCTCCACGCGCCGCGCCTGCTCCGCGTCCATCAGGCCCGCGCGCTGGGCCTGCGCGAACTCGTCCTCGTCGCGCCACTTCCACGTACGGTCGGGGTACACGGAGATGTCCAGGAAGTGGTCGACCGAGTCGATGCCGCCCGCCCAGCGCGACCGCGGCTCCTCGAGGTTGACGTACCAGTTCTTGAACCGCCAGCCGTGCTGCCAGAACAGCCACACCGACCACGGGTCCCCGGGCCGGGCCAGCTTCAGCACCCCCGCGCCGAACCAGCGCGCGCGCACGGTGGTGCGCGGCGCGGTGTAGCGGGTCGCGAGCGGCTCCTCGTGCACGGGGGTGCCGTCGGCCAGGACCGGCTTGACACACTCGGTGCCGGGAGCCATCCACACGGCCAGCAGGTCCTCGGTGTCCTGCACCACGGTGACCGGGCGGCAGATGTGGACCGCGCCCGTCAGGTCCGGGGCGTGGTCGCGGTAGCGCCAGAGGATCTGCTCCCCCGGCCGCCAGCGAGTGCCCTGTCCTCCGCCGCCCCCGCGGCCTGCCGTACCTGTCATGCGCAGATACTAGGGCTGAGGCCCTTGTGCTCGCTGCGGTGCAGGTCACGGAGGGTGTCCGGGGGCGGGAAACGACCGGATCCGGCCCCTGTCCGGAACCCGCCGGGAACCGATTTCAAGGCCGCGTCATCCGCAGGACGTCCAGGGCCTCGTCGAGCTGTTCCAGGGTCAGGTCGCCGCGGTCGACGTAGCCGGACTCCAGGACGACCTCCCTGATCGTCTTCCGCTCCGCGAGGGACCGCTTGGCGACCTTGGCCGCCTCCTCGTAGCCGATGTACCGGTTCAGCGGGGTCACCACGGAGGGCGAGGACTCCGCGTACTCCCTGGCCCGCGCCGCATTGGCGGTGATCCCGTCGACCGTGCGGTCGGCCAGCAGGCGGCTCGCCGCGCTCAGCAGCCGGATCGACTCCAGCAGGTTCCGGGCCATCACCGGGAGCATCACATTGAGCTCGAAGTTGCCCGCCGCGCCCGCCACCGCGACCGTGGTGTCGTTCCCGGTCACCTGCGCCGCGATCATCAAGACGGCCTCCGGCACCACCGGATTGACCTTCCCGGGCATGATCGAGGAGCCCGGCTGCAGATCGGGCAGATTGATTTCGGCCAATCCTGTGCGCGGTCCCGAGGCCATCCAGCGCAGGTCGTTGCAGATCTTGGTGAACGAGACCGCGATCGTACGGAGCATCCCCGAGGTCTCCACCAGCGCGTCCCGCGCCCCCTGGGCCTCGAAGTGGTTGCGCGCCTCGGTCAGCGGCAGCCCGGTGGCGGCGGCCACCTCGGCGATCACATCGGCCGAGAACCCGGCCGGGGTGTTGATGCCGGTGCCGACCGCGGTGCCGCCCAGCGGGAGTTCGGCGAGGCGCGGCAGCACCGCCTCCAGCCGCTCGATCCCGTAGCGCACCTGGGCGGCGTACCCGCCGAACTCCTGGCCCAGGGTGACCGGGGTGGCGTCCATCAGGTGCGTCCGGCCGGCCTTGACCACCTCGGCGAACTCGGCGGACTTGCGCTCCAGGGCAAGTTCCAGGTGGCGCAGGGCCGGGACGAGGTCGCGGGTGACGGCGGCGGTCGCGGCGATGTGGATGGACGAGGGGAACACGTCGTTCGAGCTCTGCGAGGCGTTGACGTGGTCGTTGGGGTGCACCTCGCGGCCGAGCCGCTCGGCGGCCAGGGTGGCGATCACCTCGTTGGTGTTCATGTTGGACGAGGTCCCCGACCCGGTCTGGAACACGTCCACCGGGTAGTGCTCGTCCCAGCGCCCCGTGGCCACCTCGGCGGCGGCCGCGGCGATCGCCTCGGCCATGTCCGCGTCGAGGACGCCGAGGCGGGCGTTGACCCGCGCGGCCGCGGCCTTGACCTGGGCGAGCGCCTCGATGTGGGCGCGTTCCAGCCGCTGGCCCGAGAGCGGGAAGTTCTCCACCGCCCGCTGGGTCTGGGCCCGCCACTTGGCGTGGACGGGCACCTTGACCTCGCCCATCGAGTCGTGCTCGATGCGGTGCGCGCCGACGTCACCGCTGCTGTGCTGATCGTTCGTCATGTTCGTTGCCTCCTCAAAAAGTTGAGCAATTGTCTTGTTCGAAGTGTTCCCATCTCCCCTACCGATCAGTAAATACCCGGGGTAACACCGACATCGGGGAGGCGTGCATGACACGTGTGACCGGCAAACCCAGGCTCAGATGTACCGTCGCCGCGCTCGCGGCGATCGCGGCCGCCCTCGGGGGCGTCACCGCCGTCACCCCCATGGCCCAGGCGGCCACCGCCCCTGCCGCCGGCGCCGCCGTGGCCGAAACCGGCGCCTCGGCGGCGGCCGTGCCGCTGTCGCCGGAACTGGAGGCCGTCCGTGCTGCCGAGGCCACCCGGATCTACGGCGATCCGGCCGTGCGCCCGATGGCCGAGCGCAAGACCGGACTGATCTCCCTCGGCGACAGCGAGATCTCCGGCGAGGGCGTCGGGAACTACGACCCCGCCACCAACACTTCGTCCAACCAGTGCCACCGCTCGCCCGACACGGCGATCCACCGTACCGGCATCCCGGCCGACCTGACCTTCAACGTCGCCTGCTCGGGTGCGTACACCGGCAACATCCGCATCGGTGGCAGCAAGCAGTACGCCGACGAGCTGGTCCAGAGCGACAACCTCGCCGTCAAGGCCCGCAACACGCGCATCAAGATGGTGCTGCTCGTCGCCGGCGCCAACGACGACCTCCAGTTCGGCCCCGTCATGACCGACTGCGTCACCCGCTGGGTGCTCAGCCAGGGCACCTGCGAGCCCAAGTACGCCCCCGGCTGGCAGGCCCGCGTCGACGGCCTGAAGCCCAAGGTGGAGGCGACCGTCGGCGACCTGAAGAAGGTCATGCGCGACGCCGGGTACGCCGACACCGACTACAAGCTCGTCGTGATGGGCTACCCCAGCCCCATCGGCCCCGACTTCTACGACAACCCGAACTTCCCCGGCAAGCTCCCCGGCGGCTGCGCCGGCTACGACTCCGACGCCACCTGGGGCCGCAACCAGGCCGTGCCGGCCTTCGAGAAGGGCCTGCGGGAGGCCGCACGCAACTCCGGGGCCCTCTTCCTGGACAACTCTCGGCTCTTCCACGGCCACGAGGTCTGCATGGAGGACGCCTGGGCGCGCGGGCTCTACCTGGACCTCGGCGACCACTTCCCGTGGGACGAGAACACCGCCCGGCAGTCCTTCCACCCCAACTACCGCGGGCACGGGGCGTTCGCGTCCTGCCTGACCCAGCTCTACACCTCGGGCCTGCGCGAGGCCTCCTGCGCCGACCCGGCGAGCACCGGCACCCCCGTCCTGCAGGCCGGCGCCTGGGACGACCTCTACGCCCCGCTGAAGAACGAGGCCACCGGCACCTGCCTCGACGCCAAGGGCGGCGCGAGCGCGAACGACACCGCCGTACTGGGCTGGGACTGCCACGGCGGCCGCAACCAGGGCTGGTGGTACGACACGGCCCGCCGGTCCGTGCACATCGAGCTCACCCACGACCGCTGCCTGGACGTCCCCGGAGCCGACTACGGCGCCGGCACCGGACCGATCCTGTGGAACTGCCACGGCGGCGCCAACCAGAACTGGGTCCGCGACGGCGCCACCCTGCGGCCCGCCGCCGCCACGGGCATGTGCCTGACCGTGGCCTCCGCGCACGAGCCGGCGCGCCTGCAGCCCTGCAACGGCTCGCCGAACCAGCGTTTCGCGTAACCCCCCCGCCCCACCCCCGCTCCACCCACCCCCAGGGCCGCTCCGCCGCGGCCGAAGCCCCCACACCCGGCCGGTGATCCGGCCGGGTGTCCTGCTGTACGGGACCGGGGCGCCGGCTCAGTCGCGGCGCGCGGCAGCGATGGAGGTGCTCTGGCTCCCGAAGCCGTCCGGCAGCGGGGGCAGCGCGGCCGGGGTCACGGCGAATCCGCCCTTGACGACCGTGGTGAACGGCGCCGGCGCCATGCAGGTGCCCACCGTCGCCTGCGCGGCATCGCCCTCGGCGTCGGTGTGCGGGGGGTCGATGTTGGCGATGCCCCAGGAGAAGCCCAGCCGGTCCGGCTCGCCGTGGCGGCCGTCCTGCACGCTGATCCCGATGCGCTTGCCGACCTCCCCGACGTTGGACTTCGTCACGATCGCGGTGAGCGTCGCGGTCCGGCCGCCCGTCACCAGGCAGTCCACCTCGGCCTCGGAGGTGCCGGCGCCGCGGCCCGGGATGTAGTGGTACACGGTCACCTTGCCCCGGGCGTCGACGGGCGAGCCCTTCGCGCCCTGCCGCCCCGGGAAGGGCCGGGTGAACGGGGCCGCCTCGGCGTCGACCGTGAACCGGATCTCGTGGTCGGCGGGGGCGTAGTCGTAGCGGACGGTCGCGGCCCCGTGCACGGCCGCGGCGGCGGGCTTCGGCGCGGCGGGCGCGCCGGAGGCCCCCGCCACTACGGCCGACAGTGCGACGAGGGCGGCGCCCCCGGCAAGGAAGGCGGTGCGCTTCCCGGTGGCCTTTACGGTCATCGTGAACTCCCGTGGAGAGGTGGGCGGTTGCTGACACCCACCACCCTCGCCGGGCCCCCGCCCCCGGGACATCTGCCGATCGGCCGGAGCTGCGCGCCCCGCCTGCCCCGATCGGCAGACCGCCCCGCGGCCCTATGGCCCTACAGTCCGTTCAGGTACTCCCGTACCTCCCGCGGCCGGTTCGTGATCAGCGTGTCCACGCCGAGGCGCAGGCACAGCTCCACGTCCGCGATCTCGTCGACGGTCCAGACGCGGACCCGCAGCCCCTTGGCCTTCAGCCGCGCCACCAGCCCCGGATCCTTGCGGACGAGGTCGATGCCGGGCCCGGCGTGCCCCGCGAAGGGCGGCCGCGGCGGGCGCAGGCCCCGCTCGATCAGGTACACGGCGGGCAGCCCGGGCGCCAGCCGGTTCAGCCGGACCAGCGCGTTGCGCGAGAAGCTCATCACCTCGACGAGGCCGTCGGAGCCGTCGGCGAGCCCGTGGTCCTTGAGCACCCGCACCAGCTCGGCCTCCAGGCGGCCGCCGGCGCGGGTCGGGTGCTTGGTCTCCACGGCGAGCCCGACGGGCCGGTCCGCGGCCAGGGCCTCCTTGAGCAGGTCCTCGAACAGCAGCACCTGCGCGCCCCGGTGCTGCTCGCCCTTCCACCGCCCGAAGTCGAACGCGGCGAGCTGCTCGTAGGTCAGCGCGGAGACCACGCCGCGCCCGTCGGAGGTCCGCTCCACCGTCCGGTCGTGCACGCACACCAGCCGCCCGTCGGCGGTCAGCCGCACATCGCACTCCAGCGCGTCGGCGCCGTCGGCGATGGCCTGCCGGTAGGCGGCGAGGGTGTGCTCGGGGTGGTCGTGGGAGGCGCCGCGATGGGCGATCACCCGGATGTCCGTACGCGTGGGGCTCATGGGTCCGAACCTTAACGGGCGCGGACCACGGCCCGGTGACCTGCGCCCGTCGCCGCGGTGACGGGCGGACCGGCGGCGGCCGTCGGACAATGTGAAGCGGGCCTCGGGGACATCCGGCACCCCACGGGAGGCAGGACATGTTCCGCAGCTTCAGGAGGATCGGCGTGCTCGGCGCCTGCGCGGCCGCCGCAGTCGCCTTCGCCGCCGCCCCGGCGCCCGCCGCCGCCGACGACGGCGCCTACGACTTCACCCTGTACGCCAAGGAGCTGCCCGACGCGGGTGGCCACATGAGCGAGACGCCCAAGGTCGGGGAGAGCATCTCCTTCGCCGACGACCTGTACCGGACCAAGGGCGGCGAGAAGGTCGGCCGGGACGGTGCCACCTGCACCGTCGTGCGCGCCGGGGACCAGAGCGACACGCACTGCGTGGGCGTCTTCCTGCTGACCGGCCACCCCGGCGGGCTGATCACCGCCCAGACGCTCGCACCCATCAGCGCCTCGGCGCAGGAGCCCCTGCTCGACATCGCCGTGACCGGCGGAACCGGCGACTTCAAGGGCGCCCGCGGCTACATCCGCTCCTCGGCCGACGGCGACTACGAGAAGCTGGAGTTCTACCTCACCCGCTGAGGCCGCCGCCCCCCCCCGCACGGGCAGCGCCCCCCGGCCCGAACGGACCGGAGGGCGCAGCGGAGTGAAACGGGGTCAGCCGAGGCCGGGGCCGCGGACCGGGATGTGGGTGAAGGTCGGCTCGGGGGCCGGGTTCTGGAAGAAGTCGTTGCCCTTGTCGTCGACCACGATGAAGGCCGGGAAGTCCTCGACCTCGATCTTCCAGACGGCCTCCATGCCGAGCTCCTCGTACTCCAGGACCTCGACCTTCTTGATGCAGTCCTGGGCCAGGCGGGCCGCCGGGCCGCCGATCGAGCCCAGGTAGAAGCCGCCGTGCGTGCCGCAGGCGTCCGTCACCTGCTGCGAGCGGTTGCCCTTGGCCAGCATGACCTTGGAGCCGCCCGCCGCCTGGAACTGCTCGACGTACGAGTCCATGCGCCCCGCCGTGGTCGGGCCGAAGGAGCCCGAGGCGTAGCCCTCGGGGGTCTTCGCCGGGCCGGCGTAGTACACCGGGTGGTCCTTCAGGTACTGCGGCATGTCCTCGCCCGCGTCCAGCCGCTCCTTGATCTTGGCGTGCGCGATGTCGCGCGCCACGACCAGCGGACCGGTCAGCGACAGGCGGGTCTTGACCGGGTGCTTGGTCAGCGTCGCCAGGATCTCGTCCATCGGCTGGTTCAGGTCGATCGAGACCACGTCCGAGGACTCGGCCAGCTGCTCGTCGGTGGTGTCCGGCAGGAAGCGGGCCGGGTCGCGCTCCAGCTGCTCCAGGAAGACGCCCTCGGCGGTGATCTTCGCGACCGCCTGGCGGTCGGCGGAGCAGGACACCGCGATCGCGACCGGGAGGGACGCGCCGTGGCGGGGGAGGCGGACGACGCGGACGTCGTGGCAGAAGTACTTGCCGCCGAACTGCGCGCCGATGCCGATCTTCTGGGTCAGCTCGAAGACCTGCTGCTCCAGGGCCTCGTCGCGGAAGCCGTGGCCGAGGGCGGAGCCCTCGCGCGGCAGCTCGTCCAGGTAGTGCGCGGAGGCGTACTTCGCGGTCTTGAGCGCGTGCTCCGCCGAGGTGCCGCCGACCACGATCGCCAGGTGGTACGGCGGGCAGGCCGCCGTGCCGAGCGAGCGGATCTTCTCCTCCAGGAACTTCATCATGGAGGCCTCGTTGAGGACCGCCTTGGTCTCCTGGTACAGGAACGACTTGTTGGCCGAGCCGCCGCCCTTGGCCATGAAGAGGAACTTGTACGCGCCGCCGTCGGTCGCGTACAGCTCGATCTGCGCGGGCAGGTTCGAGCCGGTGTTCTTCTCCTCCCACATCGTCAGCGGGGCCATCTGCGAGTAGCGCAGGTTCAGCCTCGTGTACGCGTCGTAGATGCCGCGGGAGAGGGCCTCCTCGTCACCGCCCGAGGTGAGCACGTTCTGGCCGCGCTTGCCCATGACGATGGCCGTGCCCGTGTCCTGGCACATTGGCAGGACGCCGGCCGCCGCGATGTTCGCGTTCTTCAGCAGGTCCAGGGCGACGAACTTGTCGTTCGAGGAGGCCTCGGGGTCGTCGATGATGCGGCGCAGCTGCGCGAGGTGCGCCGGGCGCAGGAAGTGCTGGATGTCGTGGATGGCCTCTTCGGCGAGCTTGCGCAGCGCCTCCGGCTCGACCTTGAGGAACGTACGGCCGTCGGCCTCGAAGGTCGAGACGCCCTCGGAGGTCACCAGCCGGTACGGGGTGGTGTCCTCGCCCACGGGCAGCAGGTCGGTGTACGCAAACTCTGGCATGACGGCAGTCATCCTCTACTCGGGCAGACAGCGCTGACGACCAATTGGCAGCGCGGTCATCCAGCGTAGGACCTCGCCGGGGCGGTGTGTCTGTGAGGTAAGGCTCACCGGCGACTATCGCGATCTATCGTGTCTCGCTATGCTGGCGTGCGTGGACCTGGAAAAGCACCCCGCCGCCCCTGCCCCGGCCTCCGCAGCACCCGCGGCCCCGGCCCCGGGGCTGCGCGCCTCCGACGCCGACCGCGACCGCATCGCGCAGATCCTGGCCGATGCCCTCGCCGAGGGCCGGCTGACCGCCGAGGAGCACTCCGAGCGGCTGGACATGCTGTACGCCGCGAAGACGGTCGCCGAGCTGGACGTGCTGGTACGGGACCTGCCCGCGCCCGGCGGCCCCCACGCCGCGGCGGCGCCCCCGTACGCTCCCGGCCCCGCCCGGACCGGCCCCGCCGGCCTGCCCGCCGAGCCCGAGACGGTCGTCGCCGTGTGCAGCAGCTCCGCGCGCAAGGGCCGCTGGCGTCCCGGGCCGCTGACCCGCGCGGTCTCGGTCCTCGGCGACATCACCCTCGACCTCACCGAGGCCGTCTTCGAGCAGCAGGTCACCGAGATCAACGTGACGTGCGTGCTCGGAAACGTGGAGGTCCTCGTCCCGGAGAACGTCACCTTGCGCGGCCACGGCAGCGGCGTCCTCGGCAACTTCGAGGTGCACGGCGAGGGCCGGCCCGGCGTCGACCCCCACGCGCCGGTGGTGATCATCCGCGGCTTCGCCCTGCTCGGCAACATCGAGGCCCGGCCCAGGCTCGGGGCCCGCCTGGTCGACCTGGCGCTGAAGCTGCGCAAGCGACTGGACGGCTAGGGCGCCCCGCGAACAAGGGCCGGACGGCTGGATTCCGCGTCGGATTTCGGTCGACTTCTCCTGGGGCGGGCCAGCCGCAGCACGCAGTGCATAGGGGCGCGTACAGCGGGTAGGGACAGGTGCATCGTCTCTCGCTTGCGTATCCGTCGTCAGGAGTAGACCGTGCAGCATCCGCCGCATCAGTCCCTGCAGGTAGCCGCCGTACAGACCCTTCAGGCGCGTCCGGCCGCCACCGTGGCGAAGCCGCGGGTGCCCGCAAGGGAAGAGGACGGCCCATGGCACGCCGAGGCGGTGTGCCGCCGGGACGAGGCGGGGCTGTTCTTCGCCCCCTCCAAGGAGCCGACCGCGGCCAGGCTGTCGCGCGAGGAGGCCGCCAAGCGCGTGTGCGCCCGCTGCCCCGTGATGGTCGCCTGCCGCGAGCACGCCCTGCTCCAGCCAGAGCCGTACGGGGTGTGGGGCGGCCTGACCGCGGCCGAGCGCCGCGTGGTGCTGGCCCGCCGCCGGCGCCGGGCGGCGGAGCTGCGCCAGGCCCCCGCGGCCGGGACGATAGCCGCCGCGGGCTGAGACCCGTACGCAGGCCACGCGAGAGGGGCGGTCCCGCCGCACACGGGAACCGCCCCTCTCGCTGTGCCGGCGCGCGCCGGCACACGGATGCGCTCGTACCGGCTCCGCGCCTACTGCGCGCGGTCGAAGTCGATGGCGCTGTACGCGCGCAGCTTCGACAGGCGGTGCGTGGAGTCGATCCGTCGGATCGTGCCGGACTTCGAGCGCATGACCAGGGAGGACGTGGTCGCGGTCTCGGAGCGGTAGTGGACGCCGCGCAGCAGCTCGCCGTCCGTGATGCCGGTGGCGACGAAGAAGACGTTCTCGCCGGAGACCAGGTCGTTGGTGGTCAGGACGCGGTCGAGGTCGTGGCCCGCGTCGATGGCCTTCTGCCGCTCGGCCTCGTCCTTCGGCCACAGCTTGCCCTGGATGACACCGCCCAGGCACTTGATGGCGCAGGCCGAGATGATGCCCTCGGGGGTGCCGCCGATGCCCATGAGCAGGTCCACGCCGGTGCCCTCGCGCACCGCCATGACCGAGCCGGCGACGTCGCCGTCGGAGATGAACTTGATCCGGGCGCCGGTCTCGCGGATCTCCTTGACGATGCCCTCGTGGCGGGGGCGGTCCAGGATGACGACGGTGACGTCCTCGACGGCCATGTTCTTGGCCTTGGCGACGCGGCGGATGTTGACCGAGACCGGGGCGTTGATGTCGACGAAGTCGGCGGCCTCCGGGCCGGTGACCAGCTTCTCCATGTAGAAGACCGCGGACGGGTCGAACATGGTGCCGCGGTCTGCGGCGGCCAGCACGGCGATCGCGTTCGGCATGCCCTTGGCGTTCAGGGTGGTGCCGTCGATCGGGTCCACGGCGATGTCGACCTCGGCGCCGGTGCCGTCGCCGACCCGTTCGCCGTTGAAGAGCATGGGCGCTTCGTCCTTCTCGCCCTCGCCGATGACGACGACGCCGTTCATCGAGACGGTGGAGATCAGGGTGCGCATGGCGTTGACCGCGGCGCCGTCGGCGCCGAGCTTGTCACCGCGTCCGACCCAGCGGCCCGCGGCCATGGCTGCGGCCTCGGTCACCCGGACGAGCTCCAGGGCGAGGTTGCGGTCGGGGGCCTCGGGAGAGACTTCGAGCTGGGGCGGCAGGTTGTGCTCGGACATCGGAGCGCACCTTTCTGTACGACGACGGCCGGGAAGGTGAGGGTGCTGGAACTCTATCGCCACGTCGACAAACTGAGCAGGGCGGGTCACGTATGAGCGGATTATCGGTCAGGCGTTTGGCTTGAGCGGACGTCTTGCCCCTACCCCGCAGCGCCGCGCCCACCCCGGCGGTGATCGCGGTCGGCCATGGGGGACGATGGTGGCGTGGCAGGTATGAAGGGCAAGCAGACGGTCTGGGACATGGTCCGGTCGCTGGCGGTGATCGGTGTCGTCGTGGCGGGGATCTACATCTTCGTCCCACATGACGAGAAGGCCGATCCGACACACGTGGTCGACTACCGGGTCGAGACGCTCACGGCCCGGCGCGCGGCGCCGTACCCGGTGGCGGCCCCGGCGGGGCTGGACGCGCAGTGGCGGGCGACGTCGGTGACGTTCGACCGGAAGGCGGCCCACGCCTGGCACCTGGGCTTCCTCGACCCCGAGGGCCAGTACGTGGCGGTGGAGCAGTCCAGCGACGTCTCGCCCAAGTACCTGGAGAAGGTCACCCAGCGGGCGAAGGCCACCGGGCAGACGCAGCAGGTCGGCGACGCGTCCTGGGAGCGCTGGGAGGGCGAGAAGTACGACGCCCTGGTCCGGCAGGAGCAGGGCCACGTCACCGTGGTGACGGGCACGGCCCCGTTCGAGGACCTCGGCACGATGGCGGCGGCCCTGGAGTTCAAGCAGGGCCGGTGAGCCGGTGAGCCGGTGAGGCACTGAGCCGGTGCTTGCCGCTGCCGCGGCAGGACATGCAAGAAAGGCCGCGAGCCCCGGGATTCGGGGCGCGCGGCCTTCTGTGCGGGTGCGGGCTGTGCCGGCTCAGACGGTGGTGATGACCTCGTCGAAGCTCAGGCGCGGGCCGCGGGGGTGCCAGGCGTTCTCGCCCGGCTTGCCGATGTTGACGACCATCAGCGGGGTGTGGTCGTCGTCCAGGAACTCCTTCTGGACGCCGGCGAAGTCCACGCCGCCCATCGGACCGGCGGCCAGGCCGGCGGCGCGCACGCCGACGATGAAGTACGCGGCCTGCATGGCGGCGTTCATCAGCGCGGAGGCCTCGCGGACCGGGCGCTCGCTGAAGAAGACGTCCTTGGCCTGCGGGAAGTGCGGCAGCAGGGCGGGCAGCTCCTCGTGGAACTCGTTGTCCGCGGAGAGGATCGCGACGAGCGGAGCGGCGGCCGTCTTCTCCTGGTTGCCCTCCATCATCAGGCCCACGAGGCGCTCCCGGGCCTCGGCGGAGCGGACCAGGGTGATGCGCAGCGGAGTCGAGTTGAAGGCGGTGGGGCCGTACTTGACCAGGTCGTAGATCGCCTGGACCTGCTCCTCGGTCACCGGCTCGTCCGAGAACGTGTTGGCGGTGCGGGCCTCGCGGAACAGCAGGTCCTGAGCGGCGGAGTCAAGAACGAGGGACATCGGAAAAGCCTTCTTCCATGATGCGGAGAGGTGAAGCGTCGGCCCCGACTCTACGGCGGATTTAGTCGAATTTTCAACTAAATCTGGCCGCGAGTGGCGGGGATCACGATTCACGCCCGGCGCCC
Organism: Streptomyces sp. NPDC032472; assembly: GCF_040636955.1. Classification (NCBI taxonomy): domain Bacteria; kingdom Bacillati; phylum Actinomycetota; class Actinomycetes; order Kitasatosporales; family Streptomycetaceae; genus Streptomyces; species Streptomyces sp. NPDC032472. The sequence goes on along the minus strand of NZ_JBEZVK010000021.1, from coordinate 67,421 downwards.
CTGTCTCAGGCGTCTCCCGAGCCCCGCTCGTCCCCCTCGCCGCGCTCGTCGGCTCCGGCCTCGCGGGCCGCGAGCGCCGAGTCCAGACGGGCCCGCGCCCCCTCCAGCCAGCGACGACAGACCTGCGCGAGCTCCTCGCCCCGCTCCCAGAGCGCGAGCGACTCCTCCAAGGAGGTGCCGCCGGCCTCCAGCCTGCGGACGACCTCGATGAGCTCGTCGCGTGCCTGCTCGTACCCCAACGAGGTATCGGTTTCAGTCATTCCCGTCTTCCCGTCTTCCCGTCCCGGCCTGTTGCCCGTGTCCGTCATGTGCCAAGCCTCTTGACCCGTACGGAGAACTCGCCCTCCGCCACCCGCGCGCGCAGCACCTCTTCGTCCGCCACGTCCTCGGGAGAGCGCACCACGTGCCCGTCCGCCCGCTGCAGCACCGCATAGCCGCGCTCCAGCGTCGCCGCCGGGGACAGCGCCACCACCCGGGCCAGGGTGTGCGCCAGTTCGGAGTCCGCCCGGTCCAGCAGGTGGCCCAGGGTGCGCCGGCTGCGCCCCAGCAGGGCGTCCAGCTCGTCCTCCCGGGTCTCCACCATCCGCTGCGGGTGGACGAACACCGGCCGGGCCAGGGCGTGGGCGAGCCCGCGCTCCTCCCGGTCGAGCAGCGCGCGCACGGCCCGCAGGCCCCGCCCCTGCAGCTGGCGCACCCGCTCCAGTTCCTCGCCGACGTCCGGGACGACCTTCTTCGCCGCGTCCGTGGGCGTGGAGGCCCGCAGGTCCGCCACCAGGTCCAGCAGCGGCGAGTCCGGCTCGTGCCCGATCGCCGAGACCACCGGGGTGCGCGCCGCCGCGACCGCCCGTACGACCTCCTCGTCGGAGAACGGCAGCAGGTCCTCCACGCTGCCGCCGCCGCGCGCGACGATGATCACGTCGACCTCGTCCATGGCGTCGAGCTCCTTGACCGCCTGGACCACCTGCGGCACCGCGTGCACGCCCTGCACCGCCACGTTGCGCACCTCGAAGCGGACCGCCGGCCAGCGGCGCCGCGCGTTCTCCAGTACGTCGCGCTCGGCCGCCGAGGCCCGCCCGACCACCAGCCCGACCAGCTGCGGCAGGAACGGCAGCGGCTTCTTGCGGTCCAGGGCGAACAGGCCCTCGGCGGCCAGCGAGCGCTTGAGCCGCTCCAGCCGGGCCAGCAGCTCGCCGATGCCGACCGGCCGTATCTCCGTGGCCCGCAGCGACAGCTGGCCGCGCGGGGCGTACCACTCCGGCTTGGCCAGGACCACGACGCGCGCACCCTCCGTCACCGCGTCCGCGACCTCGTCGTAGACCTGGCGGAAGCAGGTCACCCCGATCGAGATGTCGTGCGACGGGTCGCGCAGCGTCAGGAAGACCACCCCCGCCCCCGGCCGCCGCGAGAGCTGCGTGATCTGCCCCTCCACCCAAACCTGGCCGAGCCGGTCGATCCAGCCCCCGATGAGCCGGGACACCCGGCCGACCGGCAGCGGCGCGTCGGCCGATGTATTCAGACCCATGCAGGCAGGCTAACCGCCCGCACCGACACCGTCTCCGGGCCCGGCCCCGTGATCGTCGGCGCGTCGGCCGCGCTGGAGCACCAGCACCCCCAGGCCCACCGCGAGCCACACCGCCCCCACCGCCTGCGCCGTCGGAGCCGCCTCGAAGATCACCGCGACGGTCACCGCCGCGCCGAGCACCGGCACCAGCAGGTGCTTCCACCACACCGGCGGGCCGCCGCGGCGCCGTACGACGAACCAGCCGACGACCGAGGCGTGCAGCAGCGTGAACGCCACCAGCGCCCCGATGTCCACCACCGAGACCAGGTGGTCGAGCCCGTCGTCGCGCCGGGCCGCCCAGACCGCCGCGACCAGCGTGATCACCGCCGCCGCCAGCAGGGCCGGCCGCGGGGTCCCGCCCCAGGTGCGCGCCAGCGCCCGCGGCAGCCGCCCCTCCCGGGCCATCGCGAACACCAGCCGGCCGGCCGCCGCCTGCCCGGCCAGCGCCGCGAACGCCGCCCCGACCGCCTTGCCGGCCGCGACCAGGTCGTGCAGCCACGTCCCGACGGAGGCCTCCACCGCCGTGTAGAACGCCGGGCCCTGCTGCGCCGGATCCGCCGCCAGAGCGGCCGCCGGCACCGGCATCAGCAGCGCCGCCAGGTACGCCTGCACCACGAACAGCACCCCCGCCAGCCCCAGGCAGAACAGCACCGCCCGCGCCACCCGCGCCGAACCCCCGGACGCCTCCTCCGCGAAGGAGACGATCGCGTCGAAGCCCAGGTACGACAGCACCGCCACCGACACCGCGCCGAGGACCGCCGCCGCGGAGAAGCCGCCCAGCGAGCCGTCCCCCGTCAGCGGCGACAGCCAGCCGCGCCGCGCCCCGTCCTGCGCCAGCGCCGCCCCCGCGGCGGCCGTGAACACCAGCAGCACCGCGATCTCCAGCGCCAGCACCGCGAAGCCGGCGCGCGCGGCCGCCCGTACGCCCCACAGGTTCAGGGCGGTGGTCACGAGCACGGCCAGCGCCGTCCACACCCACTGCGAGACGGCCGGCACCAGCGCGTGCATCGCGATCCCGGAGAAGAGGTACGCCACCGCCGGGATCAGCAGGTAGTCCAGCATCGCCATCCAGCCCGCGACCAGCCCCGCACCCTCGCCGAGCCCCTTGCGGGCGTACGTGAACACCGACCCGGCCTGCGGGGCCACCCGGACCATGAGCGCGTAGCTGAACGCCGTGAAGGCCATCGCGACGGTCGCTGCCAGGTAGACCAGCGCCACCGCCCCGTGCGAGCGGGCGTCCAGGGTGCCGAAGACCCCGACCGGGGCCATGGGGGCGATGAACAGCAGCCCGTACACGACCAGGTCCCGGAAGCCCAGACTGCGCCGCAGACCGGCGCCGGAATCCCTCACGGAGGCCATCATTCCTCCGTGCGACGGCCGGGACGGAGATTCGACACGTCCGTCCCGTTCCGTGCCGAACGGCCGAGGCGTGGCCCGGCACGGACCCCCGTACGATGGACCGCATGAGTGCTGCCGCCCCTGCTCCCGCTTCCCGCCGCGTCCTGCTCGCCGCCCCCCGCGGCTACTGCGCGGGCGTCGACCGAGCCGTGATCGCTGTCGAGAAGGCCCTCGAGCAGTACGGTGCGCCGGTCTACGTGCGCCACGAGATCGTGCACAACAAGTACGTCGTCCAGACGCTGCAGAAGAAGGGCGCCATCTTCGTCGAGAAGACGGAGGAGGTCCCGCCGGGCTCCATCGTGATGTTCTCCGCACACGGCGTGGCGCCGGTGGTGCACGAGGAGGCGGCGCGCGGAAAGCTCGCGACGATCGACGCGACCTGCCCGCTGGTCACCAAGGTCCACAAGGAGGCCATCCGGTACGCGAAGGAGGACTTCGACATCCTCCTGATCGGCCACGAGGGCCACGAGGAGGTCATCGGCACCTCCGGCGAGGCTCCCGAGCACATCACGATCGTCGACGGCCCGGACGACGTGGACAAGGTCACCGTCCGCGACGAGTCCAAGGTCGTCTGGCTCTCCCAGACCACCCTCTCCGTCGACGAGACGATGGAGACGGTCGACGCGCTGAAGACGAAGTTCCCGCTGCTCGTCTCCCCGCCCAGCGACGACATCTGCTACGCCACCTCCAACCGGCAGGCCGCGGTCAAGGCCATGGGGGCCGACTCCGACCTGGTCATCGTGGTCGGCTCGAAGAACTCCTCGAACTCGATCCGGCTCGTCGAGGTCGCCCTCGACGCCGGTGCCCGCGCCGCCCACCTCGTCGACTTCGCGAGCGAGATCGACGAGGCCTGGCTCGACGGCGTCGCCACGGTCGGCCTGACCTCGGGCGCCTCGGTGCCGGAGGTCCTCGTCGAGCAGGTGCTCGAATGGCTGGCGGAGCGCGGCTTCGCCGACGTCGAGATCGTCAAGACCGCCGAGGAATCGATCACCTTCTCGCTCCCGAAGGAGCTGCGCCGCGACCTGCGCGCCGAGGCGGCCGCCCTGGTCGCCGACGAGTGACGGTTTCCGTACGGTGAGTCCATGCAGCTCTTCGGTGTGGACATCGGCGGTACCGGGATCAAGGGCGCTCCCGTGGACCTGGACCGCGGCGACCTGGCGCAGGAGCGCCACAAAGTACTGACACCGCAGCCGGCCACCCCTGACGGGGTGGCCGGCTGCGTCGTCGAGGTGGTCCGCCACTTCGACTGGGACGGACCCGTCGGGGTGACCTTCCCCGGCGTCGTCACGGGCGGCGTCACGCGCACCGCCGCCAACATGGACAAGGGGTGGATCGGCGTCGACACCGCCGCCCTGCTGTCCGAGCGGCTCGGCGGCCGGCCGGTCACCGTCCTCAACGACGCCGACGCGGCCGGCGTCGCGGAGATGACCTACGGGGCGGGCCGCGGCCGTACCGGCACCGTCATCCTGCTGACGCTGGGCACCGGCATCGGCAGCGCCGTCTTCACCGACGGGCGGCTCGTGCCGAACTCGGAGCTCGGGCACCTGGAGCTGAAGGGCCACGACGCGGAGAAGCGCGCGTCGGTCAAGGCCAAGGAGGACGAGGAGCTGACCTGGGAGCGTTGGGCGCGCCGGGTGCAGAAGTACCTGGCGCACGTGGAGATGCTGTTCTCGCCCGACCTGTTCATCCTGGGCGGCGGCGTCAGCCGCAAACCGGAGAAGTTCCTGCCGCTGATCGACGGGATCCGCGCCGAGATCGTCCCGGCGGCGCTGCAGAACAACGCCGGCATCGTGGGAGCGGCGATGGCGGCGAAGGCGACGAAGCCGGCCGCGGCGGCGGAGGAGGGGCCAAGGTAGCCGGCGGCCAGGGGCCGGGGTAGCCGGCGGCCGCTCGCGCCAGGCCGATCCCGCTAGGAGGCCCGGCGGGGGAGCCGGCCCCGCCTCCCCATCAGCACGGCCTTGCGCCCCACGGCGATCAGCGCGGCGACCAGCGTCCCGCCGTACAGCCAGCCGGCGTGCAGCGACAGGGCGGTCACGATCCCCATCAGCTGCGCGCCGAAGCCGCCGCCCGAGCCGCCGGAGATCGGCCAGACCCCGACGGCGAAGGCGATCGGCGCGGCGATCGGCGCGGTGATCAGGTCGGCGGGCCGCACCCAGAGCGCGGTGGCGGCCGCGACCGGCAGGAACAGCAGCCCGTAGCCGAACAGCGAACCGTCGAAGAACAGCCAGACGAACCCGGCGACGAGCGTCATCGACACGCATGCGAACAGGCCGCCGCCGAGCCCGGTCAGCATCGGGCGCGGCAGCCTGCGCCCCGCAGCCGGCCGCGGCCGCCCGCCCTGCGAGGGCACCCCGGCCATGCCCGGAGCCGCGGCCGCGCGGGGGCGGGGCTGCTGCTGTCGCTGCGGGCGGTATGCCGAACGCGTCCTGTGTCGCTCCACCCCACCAAACTAGGCGGGGCGGGGCCGCTATCCCCGCGGGGACACGCGTACAACGACTGCCGCTCATCGGAAAGTAAACTGTCCGGTGGCCCACTCCCGGGCCGCCGCCCCCCTCCAGCTACGGGAAGTCGCCAACGTGTCGCTCACGATCGGAATCGTCGGCCTGCCGAATGTCGGCAAGTCGACCCTGTTCAACGCCCTGACCAAGAACGACGTGCTGGCGGCCAACTACCCGTTCGCCACCATCGAGCCGAACGTCGGCGTCGTCGGCGTCCCGGACGCCCGCCTGGCCGTCCTCGCCGGCATCTTCGGCTCGCAGCGCATCCTCCCGGCGACCGTCGACTTCGTCGACATCGCGGGCATCGTCCGCGGCGCCTCCGAGGGCGAGGGCCTGGGCAACAAGTTCCTGGCGAACATCCGTGAGTCGGACGCGATCTGCCAGGTCATCCGCGCCTTCAAGGACGAGAACGTCGTCCACGTCGACGGCAAGGTCTCGCCCAAGGACGACATCGAGACCATCAACACCGAGCTGATCCTCGCCGACCTGCAGTCCATCGAGAAGGCCGTCCCGCGCCTGACGAAGGAGGCCCGCCTCCAGAAGGACAAGGTCGCGGTGCTGGCGGCCGTGGAGAAGGCCCAGAAGATCCTCGAGGCCGGCGACACCCTGTTCTCCCAGGGCATCACCAAGGGCACCGAGCAGGGCGACCTCCTGCACGAGCTGCACCTGCTCACGACGAAGCCGTTCCTGTACGTCTTCAACGTCGACGAGGACGAGCTGACGGACGACGCCTTCAAGGCCGAGCAGTCCGCCCTGGTCGCCCCGGCGGAGGCGATCTTCCTCAACGCCAAGCTGGAGGCCGACCTCGCCGAGCTGGACGACGAGGAGGCCCTCGAGCTCCTCCAGTCCGTCGGCCAGGACGAGCCCGGCCTCGCCACCCTCGGCCGCGTCGGCTTCGCCACCCTGGGCCTGCAGACGTACCTGACGGCCGGCCCGAAGGAAACCCGCGCCTGGACCATCAAGCAGGGCGCCACCGCCCCGGAGGCCGCCGGCGTGATCCACACCGACTTCCAGCGCGGCTTCATCAAGGCCGAGGTCATCTCCTTCGCGGACCTGGTCGAATGCGGCTCGGTCGCCGAGGCCCGCGCCAAGGGCAAGGCCCGCATGGAGGGCAAGGACTACGTCATGCAGGACGGCGACGTGGTCGAATTCCGCTTCAACGTGTAGGCGCAATTCCACCACGTCTGTTTTGTCAAATGCGCAGGTCAGGAGGGTCCGGCTCTTCGGAGGCGGGCCCTCGGCTCGTTCCCGTGCTGGGATGGTGCTGGGATAGGTGATGCAGCATCACCTACGGAGGCAGAATCCTGTTTCTCTGTACTGAGCTGGAGCGCCGGAATGCTGCGGGAACCCGGCCCGGCAGTGTCCTCCGTGGCGGGTCGGGTGCACTGGGCGGGCCGAGGCCCGGCCTATCCGGAGTGGGCCGCCGCTGTCTGTGCCCGCCGCTACGATCGACAATGTGATTACGGGCGAACTCAAGAACAAGGTCGACCGCGTCTGGGACGCGTTCTGGACCGGCGGCATCTCCAATCCTCTCGAAGTGATGGAGCAGATCACGTACCTGCTCTTCGTCAAGCGTCTCGACGAACTCCAGACCGTCAAGGATCGCAAGGCGAACCGCATCGGAGAGCCCGACCCGGCCCCCTTCTTCGGGCCCGGCGAGCAGGACCTGCGCTGGCAGAATTTTAAGGACCGCGACCCTGAGACCGCGTACAAGCTGGTCGCCGAAGGCGTCTTCCCCTACCTTCGTCGCATGGGCGGCGACGATTCCACGTACGCCCATCACATGCGGGACGCCCGCTTCACGATCCCGTCGCCCAACCTCCTCACCAAGGTCGTCGACATCCTCGACGGCCTTCCGATGGACCGCAGCGACGTCAAGGGCGACGTCTACGAGTACCTTCTCGCCAAGATCGCCTCCGCCGGACAGAACGGCCAGTTCCGCACCCCTCGCCACATCATCGACCTCATGGTCGAGATGACCCAGCCCCGCCCGGGCGACGAGATCTGCGACCCGGCCTGCGGCACGGCTGGCTTCCTCGTCCAGTCGGCTTCTTACGTCCAGCGCGAGCACCGTGAGGAGCTGTACGAGTCCGCCCAGCGCAAGCACTTCAACGAGTCGATGTTCCACGGCTTCGACTTCGACTCCACAATGCTGCGCATCGGCTCGATGAACATGCTCCTGCACGGCATCGAAAACCCGGACATCCGCTACCGGGACTCTCTGTCAGAGTCCGCCTCCCCGGAATCTGAGCGTTACTCGCTGATCCTCGCAAACCCGCCCTTCGCGGGCAGCCTCGACTACGAGCAGACCGCGGCAGATCTTCTCCGAGTCGTCAAAACCAAGAAGACCGAGCTTCTCTTCCTCGCTCTCTTCCTGAAGCTCCTGAGGCCTGGTGGCCGCGCCGCCGTCATTGTCCCCGACGGTGTTCTCTTTGGCTCCACCAAGGCTCACAAGGAACTTCGCCGCATGCTGGTCGAGGACCAGAAGCTGGACGCCGTGGTCAAGCTCCCCTCTGGAGTCTTCAAGCCCTATGCCGGCGTCTCCGCCGCCATCCTCTTCTTCACCCGCACTGACTCCGGTGGCACGGACGACGTCTGGTTCTACGACGTCCAGGCCGACGGCATGTCTCTGGACGACAAGCGCAACCTCCTCCTGCCGGAGGGCAAGTTTGGTGTCCGCCCCGCAGAGCCCTTGACCGAGGCCGACCACGCCAAGAACAACCTCCCGGACGCCCTCACTCGCTGGTTCGCTCGCAACACCACTGAACGTGGCCGCCCTCGTACGGCCCAGTCCTTTATGGTCCCGAAGGCAGACATTGAGGCCCAAGGCTACGATCTCTCCCTCAATCGCTACAAGGAAATCGTCCACGAGGAGATTGAGACGCGGGCACCGCTAGAGATCTTGGCCGACCTTCAGCGTCTCGATGAGAAGATTGCCGCCGGTACAGAAGCGCTGAAGGGGATGCTCGCGTGACTGATGTTGACTTTGGGGAACTTTTTGAGATCATCCGAAATGGCCTAGCGGTCAAGCAAGATGATTCCTCGGGTGGCGTTCCCATCACTCGCATCGAGACGATTGCAAGCTCGGCGATTAATCCAGTACGAGTGGGATTCGCGGGGTTGCGAAGTTCGGATTACGCTCATTGGCTCCTCAAGGAGGGGGATATTCTATTCAGTCATATTAATAGCGTTGAGCATGTTGGTAAATGTGCACTTTACCTCGGAAATCCCGAGAAGATCATCCATGGAATGAATCTACTGTGTCTGCGGCCGAAGCGTGAGGTGTTGGATCCTGCATTTGCGGTTAGGTTGATGCGGACTCCTCGCTTTAGGTCTGAAGTGCGTCGATTCGCCAATCGGGCAGTGAATCAGGCTAGTATTTCGATCGGGAATCTGCGTGCTATTAAGGTCGAAATCCCTTCGATTGTCGAACAAGAGCGCATCGCTGCCCTCCTCGACCATCTTGACACCCTCCGCGCCCAGCGTCGCCAAGCCATCACTCTTCTGGGGGAGCTTTCTCAGTCCATCTTCCTCGACATGTTCGGTGATCCCCGAGTGAACCCGCGGGGATTCACGCTCCGAGCTCTCGAAGGGTTGGTGGATTCCGGGGATCGCATCAATTATGGAGTCGTGCAGCCGGGCGGGGAAGTTGAGGGGGGTGTGCGACTGATTCGTGCGGGGGATCTTAAGGGTGGCGTAGTCGACCGGAGTCGGCTGATGCGTATCGCACCTGCGGTGGAGGCGAAGTATACGCGGTCGAGAGTTAGAGGGAATGAGATCCTTATTGGCTGCGTCGGGGCCATCGGGGCAGTTTCGATTGTTGGTCCTGAGGATGTTGGATGCAATATCGCGCGTGCTGTCGCGCGTGTCCCTGTTGGCGAGAAGATCGCGCGTGGGTACTTGGCTTCCTACTTGCGTACGGGTGTAGTTCAGCAGTACTTCCAGAAGGAGCTGCGAACGGTTGCGCAGCCCACACTAAACATCAAACAGATCAAGGAAACCCCGGTCTTGGTTCCGCCGTCTGAGTTGCAGGAAATTTTCATGCGGCGTATGGAGGCTGTTGAGGACCGTCAACGGTTGCAGGAGGAGAGCCTCGCGACTCTCGATGAACTCTTCACCTCCCTCCAACAGCGTGCCTTTGCCGGCAAGCTTTGGGATCATGAAGCCGCGTAACTCGTCGCACATTGCAGCCCCGGTCTAGCTCACGACACCGGCGTCAAGACGGGACACCGCACTACCACCCGGCCGCACCCTTACGGGCAAGGGGAGTCCTAGGGCCGCCGCCGGGCATGCCGTAACACGTGAGCCGCGATCGGTCGACTGGTAGGCCAAGTCGTACGCGCGGATGGTGGGGGTGCCGGACCAATCACGGCCCGCCCCCAGTCCGAGCAGAATCGTCAACAGGGGAGAGGGGCGCAGCAAGTGACCATGCGCAGCAACGCGAACGAAGAGAACTCGGGCAGCGGCAGTGACGGGGCCGGGGAGCAAGGCTCTACGCCCCCCAAGCCCTACGACCCGCGTCAGGGCCGTCCAGCTAGCCAGCCCCCCTCTGCTGCCCCTGACTCCCGCGACCGTGCCGCTTCCCAGGCCGCCGTCCCCGTCTCCAACTTCGACTTCCTCAAGACCTCCTGGCCGGCCTTCTACCAAGAGGCCCGCCAGGCCGAGCGCTTCGCCCACGCCGATCCCCGCGCCTCCTGCTTCTACTCCCGCCGGGCGCTCGAACTCGCCGTCCACTGGATGTACGACAACGACACGTCCAGCCTCCGCGAGCCGTACAGCAAGGACCTTGCCGCCCACCTCCATGACGCCAGCTTCAAGAGGCTCGTCGGCCCAGCCGTGGCGACGAAGATGGACCTAGTGCGTCGCCTCGGCAATGCCGCCGTGCACAGGTCTGCGCCCGTCCTGCCCGCCACCGCGCTCTCCGCGCTTCGCGAGCTGTTCCACTCCCTCTACTGGGTGGCCCGCACCTACGCCGTCCGTCCCGAGGTTCGGCCGGCCTCGGCGCTCGACTTCGACACGGGCGTCGTGCCCCGGCCACTCTCCCCGCAAGCACGCCTGAAGAAGCAGGCAGAACTGAAAGCGGAGGCGGAGGCGGATGCCCGCCGCTACAAGAAGCAGGCCGAGGAGCTGAAGCAGGCACTCGCCGAGAACGCCGCTCGCGCCCGCGAGATTGCCGAGCTGCGGGCCGAGATCGAGGCCGCCAAGCAGGCCAACTCCCAGATCCAGGACACCCACGACTACGACGAGCAGTCCACCCGCGACGCCTTCATCGACCTCCTCCTCAAGGAGGCTGGTTGGACCGTCGGTGCCACCGACTGCACCATCGAGCATGCCATCACCGGCATGCAGACTGCCTCCGGCAATGGTCGTGTCGACTACGTCCTGTGGAGCGACGACGGCAAGCCCCTCGCCGTCGTCGAGGCCAAGCGCACTCGCCGGGACCCCCGCGACGGCCAGCAGCAGGCCAAGCTCTATGCCGATGCCCTTGAGGCCGCGTACAACCGCCGCCCGGTGATCTTCTTCACCAACGGTTACGAGACCTACATCTGGGACGACTGGAACGAGAACCCGAGCAGCGGCTACCCGCCCCGCCAGATCTCCGGGTTCCTCACCAAAGAACAGCTCCTCTGGCGCATCCAGCAGCGTGCCCTGCGCCGCTCCCTGTCCACGTACCCCACCGACCCGAACATCGCTGGCCGTCCGTACCAGCTCCGCGCCATCAAGCGCGTTGGCGAGACGTACGATCGTGAGCGCATGCGTCAGGCACTCCTTGTTATGGCCACCGGCACCGGCAAGACCCGTACCACCGTCGCCCTGGTCGATCAGCTCTCCAAGGCAGGGTGGGTCAAGAACGTCCTCTTCCTCGCCGACCGTGAGGCCCTCGTCATCCAAGCGATGAAGGCGTTCAAGGAACACCTGCCCAACACGCCCGTCGCCAGCCTCCTGGACGACAAGAACGCCTCCGCCCGAGTCTTCGTCTCCACCTACCAGACGATGATGAAGCAGATCGACGTTACCGACTCGGGAGGCCGCCGCCGCTTCAGTTCCGGACACTTCGATCTGATCGTCATCGACGAGGCCCACCGCTCCGTCTACGCCAAGTACGGCGAGATCTTCAACTACTTCGATTCGCTCCTCCTAGGTCTCACCGCCACCCCGAAGGACGAGATCGACCGGAACACATACAAGCTGTTCCAGCTGGAGGACGGAGTCCCCACCGATTCCTACGGTCTGGACGAGGCCGTAGCCGACGGCTACCTCGTACCGCCGCGCGCCGTGAAGGTACCCCTGAAGATCATGGAGCACGGCATTCGGTACGCGGAGCTCTCCGAGGAGGAGAGGGCCGAGTGGGACGCCAAGGAATGGACCGAGGACGGCCAGGTCCCTGATGCCATCGGCCGTAACGACATCAACAAGTACGTCTTCAACGAGGACACCGTCGACAAGATGTTGGAGGTTTTGGTCACCGAGGGGCACCGTGTGCAGGGTGGCGACCGTCTCGGCAAGACCATCATCTTCGCGAAGAGCAACGAGCACGCCCGGTTCATAGAGGCACGCTATAACGCCAACTACCCCCAGGGTGCCGGTCACACCGCCCGTGTGATCACTTACAAGGAGACTTACCGACAGAGCCTCATCGAGGACTTCTCCAATGCAGCCAAGGAACCGGACATTGTCATTTCAGTCGACATGCTGGACACCGGCATCGACGTACCCGAGGTCGTCAACCTCGTCTTCGCTAAAGCAGTTTTCTCCAGGACCAAGTTCTGGCAGATGATCGGTCGAGGCACCCGCCTACGCCCGGCTCTCTTCGGCCCGGACGAGACCGAACCCGAGCACGCCAAGAAGAACTTCCGGGTCTTCGACTTCTGCGGCAACATCGACTTCTTCAACAGCGAGATCGCCGGCAACGAAGGCCGCCAGACGGTTTCCCTCACCGAGCGGCTCCTCGCTACCCAGCTCGACCTGCTGCGCAGCCTGGACCGCCGCATCCAGCCCGACCCCGCCCGCGACGGCGGCGCCGACGACATCGGTACCGAGCACGCCGTCCGCTGGGCCCTCGCCCACCGCCTGAACGGCGTGATCAACGGCATGAGCCCGGACAACTTCCTGGTCCGCCCGCACCGCCGCGCCGTAGAGGTCTACGCCGACTTCACCGCCTGGTACCGCATCGACGACGACGCCGAGGCCGAGATCCGCGAGAAGCTGATCAAGCTGCCCAGTACATACGACCCGGACGCGGACGACCGACGCGAGGACGCCAAGCGCTTCGATCTCATCGCCTTCCGGCTTCAACTCGCGGCTCTAGAGGGTGGCAAGGAGTACGACAAGCTCCGCATGAAGATCATGGAGATCGCGGACGACCTACTCGGCAAGGTCAACATCCCGGCCGTGAGTGACCAGGTTGACCTCCTCGAAGCCCTTGCCAGCGACGAGTGGTGGCAGGACGCGACCCTTCCGATGCTGGAGGACATGCGCCGTAGGGTCCGAAGTCTCGCTGGCCTTGTCGACGACAAGGCCAAGCGGAAGATCGTTTACACCGACTTCGAGGATGAACTCGGTGAGATCACTGAGGCCGAGCTGCGGGGCCTGCCGGTTGGCACCGACGAGCAGCGCTTTCGCCAGAAGGCCCGTGCCTACCTGCTACGCCACGATGACCACCCGTCCGTGCGCAAACTCCGCCACGCCCAGCAGATCACCGTCGCGGACCTGACTGCCTTGGAGGAGATCTTCCTCAGCGAAGGCATCGCCTCGCAGGAGGACCTGGACGTGGTACGCGAAGGCGCCGGCCTCGGGCTTTTCGTACGCGGCCTGTGCGGCTTGGACCCGCAGGCCGCACAGCAGGCGTTTGCCGGCTTCATTGGAGAGCGTCAGCTCACTGCCGCTCAGATCGACTTCGTCAAACTGATCATCGATGTAGTGGTTCGACGGGGCTTCCTAGACAACAAGGACCTGTACGAAGGTCCCTTCCTCGACCGAGCCCCGGGTGGCCCCGACGACCTTTTTGAAGACGAGGAGATCGATGACCTCTTCATTGTCTTCATGAATCTGCGCCGAACCGCTCAACCCTCGGCTTTGGCGGCCTAGAGAACGCAGCAGTTCTGGTAGTGCCTGGGGCCGCTGGTCGCCGGAAGGGCGGCCCCGGGCGCTGATCGGTTGGGCAAGGACTCCGCCGCAGGCCGGGTTCCTGTATGAACGTTCCGCTGAAACGTGGCAATCACGCGGGTCGGTAGGGGGCGAATTCGCCTAGAATTGGCCGCCTGCAGCTTCTGCTTGCTGCCCTGCAAGGAAGAAGGTCAAAGGGTCTGTCAATCCCAGGGCAGGCCACTTGATGGCTCTACCGAGGGCTGGGTAGCGATTGGTATTAGAGCGTCCAAGATGCGGCCGTGGGTGGGCCGAGAGATATCGAGAGCCGGGCGACAGTCGAGGGCGGCAACGGGAGAGGCCGTTTCCGTCAAGGGGCGAGCTGGATGGTTCGGACGCTTCGCGGTGGGTGTGGTGGGTGTGGAGAGCGGCAAGAAGGGTGCGCATTTGCAGCGATCCCGCGTGCGGCGCCATGTCTTGTCGGTCTGGCCGAGGAGGGGCTCGATCGCCGAGTCGTCGGTGAGTCGACCCGCCGCAACTAATGGCGCCGTCTAGGGTTTATCTCCACGATCGTATGTAAGGTCGGGAACCAGATTCCGCCATTTTCCCGCCGGGCAAAGCTCATTTACCACGAGATGCGCCGGTTCCCAGGAGCTATGGAGCTTCCGTGGATACCGACCGCTACGGACCCCGGGCCGTCGGGTGAAAGGGCGCGGAGGACCAAGTCGATGACGTAGTCGCTGCTGGCACCTCGCGTACCAAGCCATCCGTCCTTGAGGAGAGTGGCGAACGTGGTGTTGTTCAGATACCTAGGCACATCCCCTTCCCGGAGGCGCCTGCCGCCGCGAGTACCTCGAGCGAGCGGGCTGTCGATCAGTGCCTTGAAGTGAGGGCGGGTGAGGTACATGCCGGGGATGAGCGCAGTTGAGCTCATGACGAAGGGCTCGTTCCGGCACAGTTTGACCATGCTAGGAGCAGTGACGAGCCGAGGGTCCAAGCCGTCGTCGAGCTGTTCGCACTCCTTGTCCACAATCGCCATGCGCTCCAGCTCGCGCTCCGCGGTCGCGTCGTACCGGTATGTCCACAGGCCTGCCTCCTTACGCATCCGCTTGTACTGAACTGTGGTGACACTTCCGGTGAACTCATTTACGTAGATCATGTCCACCCCGGTGACAGTCTCTACGTTGTGGCGGTTGGCGTTGTACACGAAGAGCCGATGGCCAGACGGTCCGCTGCTGCGACGGTAGATGCGCCACCCAACCTCGATTGCGTCCATGCCTGTCATCCCCGGAAAGCGGTGGTAGTCGTGCACGATCTGTTGGTCCTCGATCTGTCGGAGATCGGGTAGCCCCGAGAGAAAGGGAACAGAGCGGGTCTCCAGGACTTCGGGCGTAACAGGAGACTGCCACGACTCAACCACGTCACGCTCCATGCCCGCGGCCTCGAGCAGCATTCCCACAGCATCCTTCTCGAGGTTCAGTTTCTCGCCGACGGCGCCTGTTGGAGGGTGCATGCCCAGTGACTGCTCCAGACTGGAAAGCGTCGAGGCCAGCTCGGGCCGTAGCTGACGCACGCATTCCAGCAGCCGTTGGCCAGCTACTTCCGACATGCGGCCGTCGTCCCGCAGGAAGCGACGACTTGCTCCCATCGGCATCTCAAGATCCGCGAGTGGGAGCGGCCGAGTTAGTGGGGTGAAATCTCTGGTGAGCAAGGAGCGCTCGTAGGTCCCTGATCGTCGCCCTGGGAAAGCGCCACCGACGCCGATGATAGTGCGCTTGTTGAAGTCGGGGTCCCGGTTGGTGAAGAGGGTCAGACACCACCCTCGGGGCTTTCGCCACTCTTTGTACGGGTATGCGAAGCTCCGTTCGTCCCGCTGAAGCCAGCGTGGTGGGGGTTCCGGGAGGCGCTGCAGCATGAGGGTAGTGCAGTGGACTAGCGCGACGGATGCCACGAGAATCTCCCTACGATGAAGCAGTTCGACATGGTCATTCTCAGGTAAGTCTGGGCACGGTGTGCCCTGTTGATCAACGATGTGACGCTGGCGGTTTGTGAAGTGCAGTAGCGGAGGGAGCTGGCCGGCGTTGTCCAGTCGTACAGTCGGTCGGCACGGCCTCCGCCACGGCCGGCGAGCGAGCTGAAGGGGCACGGTGCCCTGCTGTTTGGCCCTCGAAATCGAGCCCTGGAGGTCGGCATGGGTGTCGGCTGGCCGGGCCCGTCTACGAGGCAACGCCAAGTACAGGCCTCGTAGCCTGCGGCACTTCTTCGCGCCTGCTACCTTGGCCAACGGTGTGTCGATCCACGAGGTCTCACGCTGGCTGGGGCACCGCTCGGTCAGGATAACCGTCGACATCTAGGGGTAGCTGCCCATCGCCTCGGGCCGTTGCCGGGGCGGTGCTGCAGTGTGTCAAGCGGCCCGTATCCCGGACGCGACGTCCCTACTGGTAGAGGAAGGCGAGCGAAGCGCCGGCGCCCAAGCTGAGAAGGGCTACGACAGCCGTCTCGCCTGCGTGGTGCTGGGATAGAACGCCCGTGCTGGGATGCCCCCTGCAAAACCCGCGCTTTCGCAGGTGGGAGCCTGCACTGCAGGTTCCGCTTCAACCTCTGACCCCACCGACAAAAGGCCGCCTGACCCCGCACTGCAGCGGGCCGGGCGGCCTTTGTTGTCCGCGGAGTGGTGCATGAGTCCGGCGCGCGGGGGAGCGGCTATGGGCGGGACCAGCCGTTGGCGAAGTTGCATTGGGCGTCGGTCCAGCGGTGCAGTTCGCCAGGGGTGTCGCTGGGGTAGCCGAGGCGCCCCATGCCCTTGACCCAGTGGTCCCAGAGGCCGTCGGCTTCCGTGAAGCGGTCGGCGTGGCGGGTGCCGAGGCGGGCGTCGAGGCGGAGGAGGGCGCCCAGGGCAGCGGGCTGGTCGTAGTACAGGTCGGTGCGGGGGAGGTAGCGGTCGAGGTAGGCGGTGAGGATCTCGGCGTCCGCGTGCGTGCCGAAGCGGGCCAGGGCGAAGCAGTAGGCGCCGCCGGAGTAGCAGACCTCGCTGGCCAGGAGCAGGTCGCCGATGCGTGTCCGGAACCGTTCGCGGCGGTCGACGCCGATCAGCCAGCCGGCGGTGAGGCGCGATCGCCATTCGTAGCCGAGGAGGGCTTCCAGTTCCTCGTCGGTGATCGCGGCGGCGTCATCGAGCAGGTGCCGCGTGAAGCGAGTGGTGTGCCGCCACCGGGGGCTGAGGAAGCGCCCGCTGTTCAGTACGAGGTAGCGCGGGAGGCCCCCGTACATCCTCGACACGTAGCTCTCGACCACATGGCCGTAGCCGATTTCCTCGGGGTGCCGGGACGGCATCCGTCAGCTCTCGGGGTGCAGGTCGGTATTGCCCGCCAGCGTCTCTACTTCCTTGGGCAGCGGCTGCGTCATGCGCCCAAGTATGGCGTCCCGTCGTGCCCCTCGCGGCGTGCTATCCGTACTGACAGTGGTCAGGCGTGGGGGACCGCCGTGGCGACGAGGACGTCGAATTCCTCGAGGCTGGTGGTGTGCGCGGTGGCCTTGCCCGTGGTTGCTCCGCGGACCGCGGCCACGGCGCCGCGGGAGGCTGCGAGGGCGTCTCGGTCGGTGTAGAGCGCGCCGACGGCGGCTCGGCCCCGGGCGCGGTCGATGAGCAGGGAGATGCCGGCCAGGCCGGGGACCTGCTGGAGCCTGGGCAGTGCGGTGTTGCGGAACGTCTCCACCAGCAGGTCGATGCCGGACGGCTCGACGTCCATGCGGACCAGCCGGAATCCCGCGCCGGGCCCGAGGTCCTCCGCGCGCCGGGCGACCGGCGCCTCCCAGTTGTCGACCGTCATGGTCTGTGCGAAGGACGCCAGCATCTCGGTCCGCCGCGTGCTCAGCGCCTCGTAGCTGGCCTGCCGGGAGGCCTCGTCGTCCCACCACGACCCCACCAGGAGCTTGCCGAGCTCGCGGTCGACGAACAGCCCCATCCCGCGAAAGCCCGGCTGCGCGGTGAGCAGTTCGCGCCCCTCGGTCCGCAGGGCCTCGGCGACCCCGTCGAGCTCGGCCGGATCACCCGTTGCATAGATGCTGCGTACGTACATGGGGTCCTCTCCTGGTGTGCGGCGTGCGCGGCGACGCGCCCGCCGTGGGGGGCGGGCGCGTCGGGGGTGCGTCAGAACGTGGCGCGCGGGGGCTTCTGCTGGCCCGGGCGGTCCTCCTCCATGTCCATGTCCATGTCGTCGGTCATGCGGGAGGGGTCCTTCGAGCGGTCCTTGGCCTCCTGCATCTTCTTCTTCGAGTCCTGCTTGAGCTGGGAGGCCTTGTCCTGCGGGGACTGCTTGCGTGCCATGGGTGTTTCGCTCCTCGTTGAGGGGGAGTGGGCGTCATCATGCTGGCACCGGGGCGTCGCTCCCGCATGTCGAAGCGCTACGCAGAGTGAGGGTGGGCCCCGAAGGTCGCCGTGGCCAGGAGCGTGCCGGTCGGGGTCAGGACGCGGGCGCTCGCCAGGGCGGGGGAGACCGTGGCCGGGGCGGCCCAGTAGCCGTAGCCGTCCTCGAGGGGGAAGCTGCCGAGCGGCTTGGTGGTGCCGTCGGTGTACGTGAGGACGCAGCGGGCCCGGTCCGGCGCGGCCGGTCCCTCGTCCAGGTCCAGGACCATGTAGATCCAGCCCCGCCCGCCCCCGCCCGGGTGGGCGAACACGCGGCCCGCCGCCCGGCCGTCCGGGGTACGCAGGGGGGCCTCCAGCAGCGGCGCCGCCGTCGTCGTGGCCGTGGTGGCGGGTGGGGCCCCGATGAGCGCGGTGCCCGCCGCCCAGCCGCCGAAGGCGCAGGCCGCCGCCAGGGCCGCGGCCGCGAGGGCCAGGCGCAGGCGCCGCCGGTCGGGGCGGTGCCGCAGGCGCGGTGCGGTACGGCTCTCGAAGCCCAGCGGGGGTTCCGTACCCGGCAGGAGCGCGAGCAGGCCGTCGCCGATCGGGGTCAGCCGCTCGACGCGGACCCGGCAGTCGGGGCAGTGGTCCAGGTGGGCGAGGGCGCGGGCGCGCTCCCGGCCGGGGAGGATGCCCAGCGCCAGCTCGGCGTCGAGGAGTCGCACCTGCTCGCACATCATGGCGCTCCCGCTCCCGCTTCCGCTCCCGGTGCCGCTTCCGGTGCCGGTTCCGGATCCGATGCCGTCCGTCATCGCCGGCCTCCTCCATCCGCCGCCTCCAGCCCGGCGCGCAGCTTGTGCATCGCCGTCCTGATCCGCGTCTTGGCCGTGCCCAGCGGGATCTGCTCGAACCCGGCGATCTGCTGCGCGGTCATCCCGTAGATCCCCGCCATCACCAGGGCCCGGCCCTGCTCCCGCGGCAGCGCCGCCAGCGCCGTCCGGATCCCCGCGGACGCCTCGGAGGCCAGCGCGTGCTGCTCCGGGGTGTCCGTCACGATGTCGAGCAGCGCGTCCAGGTCCTCCGGGGCCAGCGGGGTGGTCCGGCGCGCCCGGACCGCGTCGATGGCCAGGTTGTGCGCGATGGCCGTCAGCCACGTACGCACCGACCCGCGCCGGGAGTCGTACACCTGGGCATGGCGCCAGGCCCGCTCGAACGTCTGCTGCGCCACGTCCTCGGCGAGCTGCGGATCGCCCACGACCGCCACGGCCACCCCGAACACCGCCCGCTGGAACCGGCGTACGAACGCGACGGCGATCTCCTGGTCACCCGTCGCCAGCCCGGCCAGCAGCGCCTCGTCCGAGGCCCGCCCGAGCGGAAGGCCCATCCTCTGCACATCAGGGGATACGGGCCGGCGGCGCCCCCGGATTGCCCCACACACCTCCAGTGTGCTCGTCCCCGCCCTCCCGCCCATCCCTCCGGGGCCCTCGCACGTAGTGCATGCATGAGGAGCGAGAGACGTACGAGAAGCAGAGCCGGTGCGGCGCTCGGCGGCGTCGTGCTCGCCGCCGCTGCCGCCGCCTGTGGCGGCGGCACCGGCGGCGGTACGGCCGCCGCGCCCCCGCCCGCCCCGCCCGTCCGGAGCAGCGGCACGACCGCGGCCGCGGTCAGCGCCGACCTGAGCGACTTCCGCATCGAGCTGTCGCGGAAGGCCTTCACGGCGGGCGCCTACACCTTCACCGTCAACAACACCGGCCACCACGACCACGCCCTCGAAATCGAGGGCCCCGGCGGCGAGCAGCGCTCGCCGACCCTCGAACCCGGGCAGCACGCCACGTTCTCCGTCACCCTGAAGGAAGGCAGGTACGAGGTCTACTGCCCCGTCGACGGGCACGCGGACCTCGGGATGAAGACCGGGATCACGGTGGGCGCCACCCCGTCCGGTAGCGCCGTCGGCGGTTAGGGCCTGTCCGGCGGATCAGGGGTCCGGCGGATCAGGGTCGGACAGGCCCCGACCGCCGACGGCCGCCTTCCCCGCACCCCGCGGTAGGTTGCGTCCAGCCGGTACCGCCGGCCGGGAGCAGTCGAGGAGTGAGGGGCCATGCGGCTCAGGGCGTCCGAAGTGATCGGCGCGGGCGAGCGGCTGCACGCGGCGGCGCGGGCGCTGCTCGACGACCACCGGCGGGCCGTCGACGGGGTCCGCGACGCCTGGGCCCCGCTCCACGCCGCCTTGGCGCGGGCCGAGCTGAGCCGGATCCCGACCGCCCGCCTCAAGGACGTCACCGAGGGCCGGCTGCGGGTCGCCGTCATCGAGGCCGCCGGCTTCGACACCGTGCAGAAGGTGCTCGACGCCGGCCCCCACCGGCTCCGCCGGCTCCCCGGCGTCGGCCGGCAGACCGCCGACCAGGCGCTCGCCGCGGCCCGGCAGCTCGCCGAGGCCGTCGGCGAGACCGTCGCCGTCCACCTCGACGTCGACCGGCCCGAGCCCGGGACCACGGCCCTGGTCATCGCGCTGCACCTGCTCGTCGAGGCCGGCCCCGACGCCCGCCGGGCCGTCGCCGCCGCCGCGGAGCTCGACGCCGGGCTCGGACCGCTCCTCGCCGACGCGGCCCCCGCCGCCGGCCGACTCGGCCGGCTGCGGCTGCTGGGCCTGCGCTGGGCCGGCCGCGAGCGCCGGGAACGCCGGGAGCGGGTGCTGGCGGCCGTCGCCGGGATCGGCCGGCTCACGCGGGAGGCCGAGCGGGAGGGGACGGGGCTGCTGCTCGGGCAGGCATCGGTCGACCTGCTGCGCGGTCCCGCCGACGAGGCGGCGGCCTGGGTCGACTTCTGCCTGCGCTCCGCCGAGTACCACGGGCTGCTCACGGAGGTCGCCGAGCAGGCCGGCGGCGGCCCCGACCCGGCCGCCGCCGAGGGATTCCTGCCCGACGCGGTGGCCGCACGCGTCCGCGCACAACTCCTCGACACCGCCCACCTGCGCGTCCCGCTGCGCGGCTACCAGGCGTTCGGCGCCCGCTTCGCCCTCGCCCAGCGGCGGGTGGTCCTCGGCGACGAGATGGGCCTCGGCAAGACCGTCCAGGCGATCGCCGCCCTCGCGCACCTCGCCGCGCGGGGGGAGGGCCGCTTCCTCGTCGTCTGCCCGGCCGGGGTCCTGATCAACTGGATCCGCGAGCTGGAGGCCCGCAGCAGCCTGCGGGCCGTCCTCCTGCACGGCCCCGGCCGGCACGACGCGTACGCGGACTGGTGCCGGCGCGGCGGCGTCGCCGTCACCACCTTCCAGGCCCTGGCCGGCTTCCCGCGGCCCGCCCTGGGCGGGCCGGCGATGCTCGTGGTCGACGAGGCGCACCACGTCAAGAACCCGCAGACCCGCCGCAGTGCGGCCGTCGCCGACTGGGCGGGCCGCTGCCCGTACGTCCTCTTCCTCACCGGCACGCCGATGGAGAACCGGGTCACCGAGTTCCGCAGCCTCGTACGGATCCTGCGCCCCGAGGCCGACTCCGGGATCGGGGACGTCGACGCCGCCGTCGGCCCGTCCGCGTTCCGGGAGGCGGTGGCGCCCGCGTACCTGCGGCGCAACCAGCGCGACGTCCTCGCCGAACTCCCCGCCCTGCAGTGGACCGACGAGTGGGAGGAGCTCGGCGCGGGCGACCGGGAGGCCTACCGGGCCGCCGTCCGGGACGGCAACTTCATGGCCATGCGGCGGGCGGCGTACGCCCGGCCTGAGAAGTCGGCGAAGCTGCGGCGGCTGCGCGAACTGGTCGCGGACGCCGCCGCGAACGGGCTGAAGGTGGTGGTCTTCTCCTCCTTCCGGGAGGTGCTGGGCGCCGTCGAGGACGCGCTCGTATGCCGCCCGCCCGGGGGCGGCCCCGCCCCGCTCTTCGGCCCGCTCTGCGGGAGCGTGCCGGCCGCGCAACGCCAGCGGATCGTCGACGGCTTCGCCGCCGCGGCCGGGCACGCGGTGCTGCTCGCGCAGATCGAGGCCGGCGGGACCGGGCTGAACCTCCAGGCCGCGTCCGTGGTGATCCTGTGCGAGCCGCAGCTCAAGCCGACCACGGAACAGCAGGCGGTCGCCCGCGCCCACCGGATGGGGCAGGTGCGTGCCGTACGGGTGCACCGGCTGCTGGCCACCGAAGGGGTGGACCAGCGGCTGCTGGAGGTGCTGGAGCGCAAGTCGCGGCTGTTCGACGCGTACGCCAGGCGCAGCGCGGTCGCGGAGTCGGCGCCCGAGGCGGTCGACGTCTCGGACACCTCGCTGGCCCGGCGCATCGTCGAGGAGGAGCAGGAGCGGCTCGGCGCGGCCCGCTGAGCAGCCGCCGCTGCCCCCGGGCTGCCCCGGGCTGCGCTTACAGGCCCCGAACCGCCGCGACCGTGAACGTGCCCGGGGTGCCCGGGCCCATCGGGCCGCCCTTGTCGAACTGGGAGCGGACGACCAGCGTCCGGCCGGCGC
Source organism: Streptomyces sp. NPDC032472 (assembly GCF_040636955.1). Taxonomy (NCBI): domain Bacteria; kingdom Bacillati; phylum Actinomycetota; class Actinomycetes; order Kitasatosporales; family Streptomycetaceae; genus Streptomyces; species Streptomyces sp. NPDC032472. Next base: position 45,096 of record NZ_JBEZVK010000021.1, on the reverse strand, counting down.
TGTGGCTGAGGGTGGTCGGGATCTGCAGCGACGGGTCCGTGATCGTACGGACCAGGCGGGCCCGGGTGCCGTCGTGGCTCACGCGCCACCGGGTCAGGGTGTTGGTGGTGTTGTGGGCCACCCGCAGGCTGCCGTCGGGCGCGAGGTCGAGCCCGTCGGCGTGCGTGAGGTCGCCGCCGCCGAGGTCGACGCGGGACAGGGCCCCGGTGCGCAGGTCGATGCGGTGCAGGTCGCCCGCGGTCATGTCCACGGTGAGCAGGTACCGCCCGGCCGGGTCCGCGGTGATGCCGTTGAGGCTGATGGTGCGGCCCGGGTACGGGGTGAGCCGGCCGCTGAGGTCGTACGCCGCCCTCAGCTCTCCGGATCCCGCGGCCAGCTGAGCGGGGGTGACGCGGTAGACCACGGCCCGGAAGCTGTCCGTCAGGTACGCGGTGCCGTCGGGGGTGAAGGCGAGGTCGTTGATGAAGCGGGGGTCGCCCCCGGCGACCTCGAAGTGGGCCAGGCGGGCCCCGGAGGCGGTGTCGTACACGGCGACGCCGGTGGTGGAGTCGGTCACCCACAGGCGGCCGTGGGGGTCGACGCGCAGACCGTTCGCGGTGTGCCGGCCGTCGGTGCCGGAGGGCAGGAACACCTCGGCGGCGGAGCGGCCGGGCAGGGCCCGGTAGACGGTGCCGTCGGCGTACGAGCCGACGTACACGGCATGGGTGCGGGGGTCGGTGGCTATGCCTTCGGGGTAGACCTTCTCGCCGGGGAGGGTGAAGGCGGTGGATATCCGCGCGTCGGTGACGGCTTGGGCGGCCTGAGCGGCCTGCTGGGGCTGTGCGGTCTGTGTCGTCTGGGCGGCCTGCGCCGCCGGGAGCGCGGTCAGGGTCAGCGCGGTGGTCAGGGCCAGGAGCGCGGCGGGCAGCAGCAGCCTGGACGTGCCCGGCTCGGACTTCTTCTTCGGCACGGCGTGTGTCCTCTTCCTTGTGGGTGAACAAGAACATAAGTTAGAGCTCTAATGCCCGCAAGGGAACTAGGATGCCGGGATGACGTCCATGCCTCCCGAGGAGCGCATCGGCGCGCACATCAAGCGCGCCGAGCAGGCGCTCCTCGCGGCGAAGAACACCGCGGTCAAGCCGGGTGCAGTAACGGTTCCGCAGTACGCCGCCCTGCTCTGGCTCGCCGAGAAGCCGGGGATCTCCGCCGCCGCTCTGGCCCGCCTGTGCGGGGTGACCCCGCCGACCATGAACACCGTCCTGAAGAACCTCCAGGAGCGCGGTTTCATCGAGCGCACCCCGCACGAGTGGCACCGCAACGTGCTGGAGACCCGGCTCACCGACGAGGGCCGCGCTGCCATGGAGCTGGCCGACGAGGGCGCCGTGCGGGTGGAGCGGGCGCTCGCCGCCGCGTTCACGGACGAGGAGCGGGAGCTGCTGGTCAGGCTGCTGGGGCGGTGCGCCGAGGTGCTCGACGCCCAGAGGTGAAGTCCCGCGTACGGGTTCCCGACACATGGGATTCGGATCGTGTTTTTGCCGGATTTTGGAACTGACCGTGGGATTCGCACATCAGAACCAGGGGGATGCCCAGCCGTTCTGTCCCGTTCAGGGACAGGCATGACCACTCGGAGCGAAGTCCGTGCACCAGTACCCGCAGCGCCAGCGGCCCGATGACCAGCCACACCCGTCGCACCGGCAGGGCCCGTACGAGGACCAGCCGCCGCAGCCGCCGCAGCAGGCGCCGCAGGGGTACCCGCCGCAGTACGGTGACGGGCCCGGCCGGCCGTACGAGGACCCCTACGGCCAGCAGCCACCGCCCCGCCACGAGCCCGCCGAGCCGCACGAGCCCGTACGGCCGCCGAAGCCCAAGCGCTCGCGCCGCGCGATATGGATCAGCGGGACCCTCGCCCTGGTGCTGCTGCTCGCGGGCGGCGGCTTCGCCGCCTGGAAGCTGGAGTGGTTCTCCGGCAACGGCGACGCCGTGACCTTCGGCAAGAACCAGCCGCCCGCCGCCAAGGACACCGGCGGCCAGGGGTCCGCCGCGCCGCAGACCCCGGCCAAGCCCACCGGCGATCCGGACGTGCAGCTGCCCACCGGCCCCAAGGCCGACTTCAAGCAGTTCGCCAAGCTCGACGACGGGACGGTCATCGCCAAGACCCGCCTCGCGGGCCCGAAGTCCGGCTTCGAGGGCGACGTGTGGGTGTGGGCGCCCAAGGAGTACGACGACCCGAAGTACGCCAAGAGCGGCTTCCCGGTGCTGATCTCCCTGCCCGGCGGCAACGGCTACCCGACCAACTACTGGGCCGACCGAAGCCTCGGCCTGCAGAAGGCCATCAGCGAGGGCGTCAAGGCCGGCACCAGCCTCCCGTACATCGTGATCATGCCGGTGCTGAACCCCGACAACAAGTACTACTACGACGGCTCCGACATCCCCGGCCAGCCCAAGATGGGCACCTGGATCGCCGAGGACATCCCGGACTTCACCCGGGCCAACTTCCGTACCTACAAGTCCCGTGACGGCTGGGCCTTCATGGGCTCCTCCTCCGGCGCCTTCGTCGGCATGAAGACCCTCCTGCAGTACCCGGACCGGTTCAAGGCCGTGATCGCCAGCGGCGGCGAGCTCGTCCCCGACTCCCCGCTGTGGAAGGGCCACCAGGCGGAGATGGACGCGAACAACCCGGAGAAGCTCGCCAAGAAGCTGATCGAGAAGAACGAGCCCGAGGTCTACATCAACTTCCAGGTCGGCACGAAGGAGACCGGCAAGGACGCGATGCTCAAGTTCCAGCAGCAGTACGGCAAGGGACCCGTCAAGACGACCATCCGCGACATCCAGAACGGCGAGCACAACGGCTGGCACTACGTCCGGGGCATGAAGGAAGGCTCCCTGGAGTGGATCAGCAAGGTGCTCAAGGCTCCGAAGCCCGAAACCGGCTGACCTGCACCGACGCACGGAGCCGGGGGCGGGCGCGGCAGGCGCTGCCCGCGCATCACGTCACACCCGTCCCAGGCAACCCTCCCGGTCGTTGAACGCTCTGTAAAGGGTGTAAGGGGGACCGATCGGTCCGAACCGCGCCCCGCAGTGGGCGCCGGAGAGGGAACGGGACAAATCCGTGCAGCATGACCAGCTTCAGGGTGACGGCCGCCTCGCGGCCGAGGAAGGCCCCGTGACCACGGGCCCCCGCCGCCCCAAGCGCCTGCGCAGGCTTCTGATCGGAGGCGGGCTCGCCTTCGCGCTGGCCGCCGGGGGCGCGGCGGCGTACGCATCCGGGATCTTCTCCGACATAGGGGATCCCACGTCCTTCGGGAAGGTGGAGGAGTCGGCGGCGGCCGAGGACGTCCGGCCAGGCGTGAGCATGCCCACCGGCCCCAAGGCCGCCTTCGTCCGGACGTACCGGATGCCCGACGGCACCCAGATCGCCCGTACGACGCTGAAGGGCCCGAAGTCGGGCTTCACCGGCGACGTGTGGGTGTGGGTGCCCAAGGAGTACGACGACCCGCGCTACGCCAAGAGCGCGTTCCCGGTCCTGATCTCCCTGCCCGGCGGCCGCGGCTACCCCAAGAACTACTGGGGCACCGGCCCCGGCCTCGGCTTGGAGCAGGCCGTGATCGACGGGGCGAAGGCGGGCAAGAGCCTGCCGTTCATCCTCGTCATGCCGGTGATCAACGCGGACACCAAGCACCACTTCGACGGCTCCGACATCCCCGGGCAGCCCAAGATGGGCACCTGGATGGCCGATGACGTCCCGGATTTCACCCGGGCCAATTTCCGCACCTTCACCTCCCGCGACGGGTGGGCCTTCATGGGCTCCTCCTCGGGCGGCTTCGGCGCGTTCAAACACGTCCTGAAGCACCCCGACCGCTTCAAGGCGGCCATCGCCAGCGGGGTCGACATCGTCCCCGACTCCCCGCTGTGGAAGGGGAACACGCAGGCCATGGACGAGAACAACCCCGAGAAGCTCGCCGAGAAGCTGATCGCCGCCGGCGGCCCGGACGTGTACATCAACTTCCAGATCGGCACCGCGGAGGGCGGCCGCGACAAGACCGAGAAGTTCATGCAGGAGTACGGGAAGGGCCCCGTGCACACCCGGCTGCAGGTGATCCAGGATGGTGAGCACAACGGAAAGTCGTATGTGCGTGGCATGAGGGAGGGCTCCCTGGAGTGGATCAGCAAGGTGATGTCGCCACCGACCCCCGATCCCGGCGTGCGATGAACGCCGTGGCGAAGGGGGCCTCCGCCGCGGCCGCCGCCGGTGTGGCGGCCGTCCTCGCCGTCGCCTTCGTCAGGGCGACGGACGAGGACGCCGGCGCGGTGCACCCCTTCCCCGGTGTCGGCGTGCTCATGGCGAACGGCGAGCACTGGTGCACGGCGAGCGTCGTCGACAGCCCGCAGGGCAACGTCGTCGCCACCGCCGCGCACTGCGTGGCCCCGGCGGGCGAGAACGGCGAACCCGGCGAGGTCGCGCACGACGGGCGGCAGATCGGCGAGCTGTCCTTCGCGCCGGCCTTCTCCGGAGCGGGCGCGGGCCGCCGGCCGCTCGGGGTGTGGAAGGTGCGCGCGGTCCACGTGGACGAGCGCTGGACGAAGTGGGGCGAGGACACCGCCGACTTCGCCTTCCTCAGCATCGAGCCCGACGAGGACGGGCGCACCGTCCAGCAGGCGGTCGGCGGCGCCGCGGAGGTGCCCCTGCCCGACTGGACCTCCGGGTACGAGCGGGAGGTGACGGTGGTCGGCTATCCGGAGTCCGACCGCAACCCGCAGAACAAGCCCGTCTCCTGCACCACCCAGACCTCCCACGACCAGGACGACCCGGCCATGCTGTACATCAGCTGCGCCGGGTTCTGGACGGGCACCAGCGGCAGCCCCTGGATCGCCGACCGGGGCGGGCCGGGCAGCCCGGGTCACCTGATCGGCGTACTGAGCGGCGGCGACACGGACGTGGACTCCACGGCCGCGCTGTTCGACGAGCGGGCGAGGGCGCTGTACGAGGAGGCGGCGCGGGACTGAGGCCGCGCCGCCGCTTGAGGTTGTCTAGTTTTGGAGGAGGGCGTTGGCGGTCCCGTACGGGAGGCCGTCGGGCAGGTTGGTGTACGTGCCGCCGCTCACCAGCTCCTCAGCAGCCCGGCGCACCACGTCGTACGCGGCGGACGCGACCCAGGAGCCGAGGCTCACGCGGGCCGCGCCGAGCGCGCCGAACTCGGCGACCGAGGGGGCGCCCGGGTGGGCCAGGACGTTGAGGGGCGCGTCGATGCCCTTGGCGAGCTCCGCGACGGTGGCGGCGTCGGTGACGCCGGGCACGAAGATGCCGGAGGCGCCGGCGCGGAGGTAGGCGGCGGCGCGGGCGAGCGTCTCGTCGAGGCGGCCTGCGGGCTCGCCGAGCCCGAAGAGGTAGGTGTCGATCCGGGCGTTGATGTAGAGCGGGATCCCGGCGGCATCGGCTGCGGCGCGGGCGGCGGCCACGCGGTCGGCGAGGTCGGCGGGGGCGCGGGTGCCGTCCTCGATGTTGATGCCGACCGCGCCGGCGGCGAGGACCGCGGCGACGGTCTCGCCGACCTCGGCGGCGGTGGTGCCGAAGCCGCCCTCGATGTCGGCGGTGACGGGGACGGAGACGGCGCCGGCCACACGGGCGATGAGGTCGAGCGCGCGGTCGCGGGCCAGGGAGTCCCCGTCGGGGGCGCCGAGGGACCAGGCGACGCCGGCGCTGGTGGTGGCGACGGCCGGTGCGCCGGCGGCCTCCACGAGGCGGGCGCTGACCACGTCCCAGGCGTTGGCCAGGGCGAGGGGGCGGGCGGGGGTGTGCAGCGCGGCAAACCGCCGCGCCAGCTCAACTTGGCTGCTCATGCCCCCACTTCACCAGACAGGGCCGCCCCCGGTCCGGCGGTTTTCCGACATCTACGCCCTGACCCTGGCGGTATGCGACCCGCCTTGGCGGTGGCCCCGTCCGCTGCGCGGAGCCGTTCCCCTCCCCGCCCCTCCCCGCCCCTTCTCCCCCAGCTACCGCTGGGAGGTGCCCCCAGAAACCGGGACCTGCGGCCCCGGCCCCCGCCGCGCGCCCGGGCTCCGCCGGGCACCCCGTTCCGGCCGCTCCGCGCCCGGGGCGCTCAATCGCCGCGCGGGCTGGATGTGCCGCCGCTCGCGCAGCGTTCGAGGTCGAGGTCCGGGCGACCCCGGCTCCCGCCGGCTACCCGGGCTCCGCCGGGCACCCCGTTCCGGCCGCTCCGCGCCCGGGGCGCTCAATCGCCGCGCGGGCTGGATGTGCCGCCCCGGTCCCCGGCCTGCTGCCCACGACGGAGCCGGCCAATCCCCGCCGCCTCATCAGGACGGGGGCCGGGCAAATTCAGCCTCGCCGGCGATTGAGGCGCGGGGTCTGGGGCGGAGCCCCAGCAAGCCCGGGCGCAGCCCCTCGCGCAGAGGGAGCCAGGGGCCGGCACGTCCAACCCCGCCGGCGATTGAGGCGCGGGCGTGGGGGCGGTGCCCCGGGAGTCAGGGGGTCAGGCCCGATTTGAGGCCCGCCCCGCAGAGGGGGATGACTGCGGTGCGGCCCTGGAGGGGGTTGGCCGGCGAGAGGGGGCCGACCGCGGCCCAGCACGCGGCAGCCGTCGGCTCGACGAACAGGCCCCGCCCGGCAAGGTCCCGCTGGGCGGCGCGCAGCGCATCGTCCGGGACGGTCAGGAACGCGCCGCCGGACTTCCGTACGGCGGCCAGGATCTGCCGGGCCCGCGGCGGCGCCGGGATCGCGATCCCCTCGGCCAGGGTCGGCCGCTGCTCCACCGGCTCCGCATCCTCCGCCCCGGCGGCGAACGCCGCGGCCAGCGGCGAGACCGCCTCCGCCTGGACCGCGATCAGCGCCGGCGGCCGCACCCCGCGCCGGGCCAGCTCCTCCACCGCCAGGGCCGCCCCCAGCAGCAGGGTGCCGTTGCCGACGGGGAGGACCAGGGCCTCCGGGAGCCGGCCGCCCAGCTCCTCCCACACCTCGTACACGTACGTCTTGGTGCCGTGCAGGAAGTACGGGTTGAAGACGTGGCTGGCGTAGAAGACCCCTGGCAGATCCGCCTCGGCCCGCGCCGCCACCGCGGTGGCCTCGCGACCGCCGGGGACCGGGCGGACGGCCGCGCCGTGGGCCCGGATCTGTTCCGTCTTCTTCTCCGAGGTGCCCTCGGGCACGAAAATTTCACAATTCAGTCCGGCCCGCGCACAGTAGGCGGCGACAGCCGTCCCCGCGTTGCCGCTGCTGTCGGCGATCACCCGCTCCGGCCCCAGCCGCCGGGCCACCTCCGCGAGCATGACGGCGCCCCGGTCCTTGAACGACAGCGTCGGCATCAGGAAGTCGAGCTTGGCGTGAATCCGCTCCCCGAGCGGGACGAGCGGGGTGTTGCCCTCGGACAGGGTGACGGCGAACGCCCCCGGCAGCGGCAGTGCGGAACCGTATCGCCAGAGCGAGTTCGGCCCGGAGCCCGGGTCCAGAGCACTGGCCGGATCCGGGGTGAAGTCGAGGTCCCACGGACCGCCGCACACCGGGCAGCACCACGGCGCGGTCCGGGCGTCGGCGCGCGTGCCGTCGTCGGGGCAGACGTAACCGGGTAGTGCGTGCGTCATGTGCGGAGCACCTTTGCTCGTTCATGGCCGTTGTATGGCACGGATGTTACGCGTTCGCCGTCCCCTTGTGGGATGCCGAAGGGCTGGGTCAACCTTTCGTTCCAGCGGGCCCCGGCAGGCCGTCCAGTAGATTGGCATGCGCATGCCGCCATGCCCGCCGCCCCGGCGAAGTCCCTGATGAGGAGGACCCCCCACATGTCCGTGAAGCGTCACACCCGCCGGAAAATCACCGGCCTCGGCGCGGCGGCGGCCCTGGCCCTCGCGCTCGGCGCGACGGCCGCGCTCCCTGCCTCCGCGGCCGACGGCGGCCCGCAGGGCGTCGTCGAGAACGCCGGTGCCCCCGGCGCGGTCGCCGACAGCTACATCGTGACCCTGAAGGACTCGGCCGCCCGCTCCACCGCGGCCAGCGGCAAGGCCGTCGCCAAGAAGTACGGCGCCAGCATCGACCGCACCTACAGCGCCGCCCTCAACGGATACTCCCTCAAGGTCTCCGAGAAGCAGGCGAGGAAGCTCGCCGCCGACCCGGCCGTCAAGTCCGTCGTGCAGAATCGTACCTTCACGATCGACGGCGCCCAGGGCACCCAGCCGAGCCCGCCCTCCTGGGGCCTGGACCGCATCGACCAGCACGCCCTTCCCCTCGACAGCAGCTACACGTACCCGGACAAGGCGGGCGAAGGCGTCACCGCCTACATCATCGACACCGGCGTGCGCATCAGCCACACCGACTTCGGCGGCCGCGCCTCCTACGGCTTCGACGCCATCGACAACGACAACACCGCCCAGGACGGCCACGGCCACGGCACGCACGTCGCCGGCACCGTCGCGGGCGGCTCGTACGGCGTCGCCAAGAAGGCCAAGATCGTCGGTGTCCGCGTCCTCGACAACAACGGCTCCGGCACCACCGCCCAGGTCGTCGCCGGCATCGACTGGGTGACCCAGCACGCCGTCAAGCCGGCCGTGGCGAACATGTCGCTCGGCGGCGGCGCCGACTCCGCGCTCGACACCGCCGTGCGCAACTCGATCGCCTCCGGCATCACCTACGCGGTCGCCGCCGGCAACGAGTCCACCGACGCGAGCACCAAGTCCCCGGCCCGCGTCGCCGAGGCCATCACCGTCGGCGCCACCACCAGCACCGACGCCAAGGCCAGCTACTCCAACTACGGCAGCAGCCTCGACATATTCGCCCCCGGCTCCTCCATCACCTCCTCCTGGGGCACCGGCGACACCGCCACCAACACCATCTCCGGCACCTCGATGGCCACCCCGCACGTCGCGGGCGCGGCCGCCCTGTACCTCTCGCAGAACCCGTCGAGCACCCCGGCCCAGGTCCGCGACGGCCTGGTGGCCGCGGCCACCCCGAACGTGGTGACCGGCCCCGGCACCGGCTCCCCGAACCGCCTGCTGTACGCGGGCGGCGGCACCACCCCGCCGACCGGCCCGCGCTTCGAGAACACCGCGGACTACGCCGTCAACGACAACGCGACCGTCGAGTCCCCGCTCACCGTCAGCGGCGTCTCCGGCAACGCCCCGGCCGCGCTCGCCGTCTCGGTCGACATCAAGCACACGTACATCGGCGACCTGAAGGTCGACCTCGTCGCCCCCGACGGCTCCGTGTACAACCTGCACAACCGCAGCGGCGGCAGCGCGGACAACATCATCAAGACCTTCACCGTCAACGCCTCCTCGGAGGTCGCCAACGGGGTGTGGAAGCTGCGCGTGAACGACAACGCGAACCTCGACACCGGCAAGGTCGACTCCTGGGCTCTGCAGTTCTGACGCAGCGTCAAGCAGATTGAACGCACTGCGCCGCACGGGCTGCGGCGAACGGCGGGGGCGACCGACACCACGGTCGCCCCCGCTGCGTACTATTTCGCGCGTTCGCCTGCGACACCCAGGGATGGAGTCCCGCCCCCCGTGACCACCCCGCCGCCACCCCACTGGCCGCCCCCGCCGGACCGACAGGCGTACGGCGAACCGCCGCTCAACGGTTTCGCACTGGCCTCGCTGCTGGTCGGGCTGGTGTGCATGCCGCCGCTCGGCATCGTTTTCGGGATCGTGGCGCTGGTCCAGATCGCCCGCAAGGGCGAGCGCGGCAGGCCGCTGGCCATCGCGGGCCTGGCGGTGTCGCTCGTGACGAGCCTGCTGCTCGTCCTCGCCGTCGACCGGGCCGCGGGGTCGCTGTTCGACCGGCTGGACGCGCTGTCGCCGTACGAGAGCGTGGCCGGGGAGCTGACCGACATCGAGGACATGCGGGCGGGGGACTGCTTCAACGTCCCCGGCGGCGACCTGCTCGACGAGGATCCGCTGCTCTACCGCATCGCCTGCACGGAGGTCCACGAGGGCGAGGTCACCGCCTCCACCCGGCTCGACCGGGCCGGCGCCCTCCCCGGCGGCGAGGAGCTGAAGAAGGCGGCCACGGACGCCTGTTGGCGCGCACAGGACGCCTACGCCATGGACACCTGGGCGCTGCCCGGCTACGCGGAGATGTTCTGGTTCGCCCCTGCCCGGGACTCCTGGGGCGGCGGCGCGCGGCGGCTGCTGTGCGTGATCGGCACGGCCGAGCGGGAGCACCGCGGGAGCCTGCGCCGGGACGCCGGGATGCTGAAGCCGGAGCAGGTGGCCTTCCTGCGCGCGATGAACGAGGTGGACCTGGCGCTGGGGCAGTGGCCGGAGGAGGAGCTCGACGAGGCGCTGCCGGCCTACCGGGAGTGGGCCCGCGCGGTGGACCGGGCGCTGGACGCCGAGGTGCGCGTGCTCCAGGAGGCCGCGGACCGGCCGGAGTTGGCGGGGCCGGCGCGCGCGCAGCTCGATGAGGTCGAGGCGGCGCGGCGGGACTGGCAGAAGGCGGGCGAGGCGGTGCGGCCGGCAGACTTCCAGGACGCGTGGGACCGGGCGGCGGCGGCCCTGCGCGTGGACACGGAGAAGGCGCTGCGCGGGGCGTACGGCCTCGCGACGACGGTCCCGGAGTGGCTGGCGGACCAGCCGAGGGGCGCGGGGCCGGCCGCGGAGGCGTGACGGCGCGCCCCTTGACCCCGCTCGGGTGACGCGGCCTCAGAGGGTAACGCGCGGTAACGGGTTTGAGTGACCAGGCTTCATCACTTCGGGTGAAACTCTGGCCCTTGCTTGCGGTGTACAACCGTGGGTTGCCAGGGTGTAGCTGTCTGTCAACCTGATGGGAGTGGCCAGTGACTTTCGGTGAGCAGCCGGCCTATCTGCGCGTCGCCGGGGATCTGCGGCGGAAGATCGTCGATGGGTCCCTGCCCCCGCATGCCCGGCTCCCCTCGCAGGCCCGGATCCGGGAGGAGTACGGGGTCTCCGACACGGTCGCGCTGGAGGCGCGCAAGGTCCTCATGGCGGAGGGCCTCGTCGAGGGCCGCTCCGGGTCGGGCACGTACGTGCGCGAGCAGCCGGTGCCGAGACGGGTGGCCCGCTCCGGCTACCGCACCGGCGGGCCGTCGACGCCCTTTCGGCAGGAGCAGGCCGAGGCGGGCGCGCGCGGCACCTGGGAGTCCAGCAGCGAGCAGACGGCCGCCCCGGCGCAGATCGCCGAGCGGCTCGGCATCGAGCCGGGCGAGCGCGTCATGCGGACGCGGTACGTGTTCCGGGACGCGGGCGAGGTGATGATGCTGTCGACCTCGTGGGAGCCCCTCACCCTGACCGGCCGGACGCCGGTGATGCTCCCCGAGGAGGGGCCGCTCGGGGGCTCCGGCGTCGTGGACCGGATGGCCGCGATCGACGTGGTCGTGGACAACGTCGTGGAGGAGGTCGGGGCCCGGCCGGGCCTCGCCGAGGAACTCGTGCTGCTGGGCGGCGTCCCCGGGCATGTGGTGCTGGTCATCGGGCGCACGTACTACGCCTCCGGCCGGGCCGTGGAGACGGCCGACGTGGTGGTCCCGGCGGACCGCTACCGCCTCGCCTACCACCTGCCGGTCCGGTAGCCCGGGGGCGTGCGCCCCGGCGGTGCCGGGGCCGGGCCGAACCGGCGCACACGGCTCACTTGTCCTCATGGCCGGATGCGTACGCCTGCGCGGTACCTCTTCGTGAAAAACCGTATCCGCTCAGTAAAGGTCGGGCGTAAGCTCGGGCATATGCGCAATGCGGTTTCCCGGGCAGGTGGATCGGCGGAGGGTGAGACGCGATGAACGACAGCGGTGCCCTGCTCCCATGGCTGGTCATACGTCAGGACGACAACGGCAACCGCTACCGGGTGGGTCGCTACCCCACCCGGGCCGAGGCCCAGAAGGTCGTCGACAGCCTCGACGACCGAGGACACAAGCAGCTCTACTGGGTCGAGCGGATCGGTCAGACCGCCACGACGAACTGAGCAGCACGGCGTTGGCATAGGCTCCGCCCATGACGGATCGCGTGGTCGTGGGCGGAGCCCTTTGCCATCAGGGCCGGCTGCTGGCCGCCCGCCGCAGCGCACCCCCAGAGCTGGCGGGCCGCTGGGAGCTGCCCGGCGGGAAGGCCGAACCGGGCGAGAGCGGCCCCGAGGCGCTGGTCCGCGAACTGCGCGAGGAGCTCGGCGTGGAGACCGAGCCGGTGGAGCGCATCCCGGGGGAATGGCCCCTGAAGCCGGGGCTGGTCCTGCACGTGTGGACCGCGCGGCTGCTCTCCGGTGAGCCCGCGCCGCTGGAGGACCACGACGAGCTGCGCTGGCTCGGCCCCGGGGAACTGGACGCGGTGGACTGGCTCGACCAGGACCGGCCCGCGGTCGCCGAGATCGGACGCCGGATGCGCGCCGGGCGCATCGGGCAGGGCGGGCGCGCCGGAGGGCATGCCGGGTCGCGCGGGGGCGCGTGACGCTCGCGGCCTAGCCCGTCTGTGCCACAGTGCGCCGGTACGTGAGGGACGGGTGGTACGACGCCTCGAATATCGGGTATGTCGCTATTAGTCCCTATCGTGTAGTGCCCCTCGTGGCTCTGTCCCTGCTGAACCGGACTGGGGCCGTCGCCGGCCCGGGAAGTGATCGGCGTGATCGACACAGACGGTGAAAACGCCGAGTGGGCCTTCCCCGCAGAACCCGGCGCCGTCCGCACCGCACGCCACGCCGTGCGCGGCACGCTACTGGCCTGGGGCCTGGAAGCCGTCGGCGATGTGACCGTCCTGCTGGTCAGCGAGCTGGTCACCAACTCCCTGCGCTACGCGTCCGGCCCGATCGGGGTCCGCCTGGAACGCCGCGATCACGCCGCGGAAGGCGCGCCGCACGGCCCGGCCCTGCTCGTGGAAGTCTCCGATCCGCTTCCGGATCCGCCCCGCGAGCGCGTCGCGAAGCCCGACGACGAGGGGGGCCGCGGGCTGCACCTGGTGGCCGTCTCGGCCCAGCGGTGGGGCACCCGGCACGGCAAGTCGGGCAAGACCGTGTGGTTCGAGTTGGCTCTTCCTGGTGAGTAACAAGGTGAAGGGTGGCCGACGATCACCCGACATGGCTCGAAATAGTCGGGACCTTTTCGTGATCGGGAACGCCGTGCCGTCCGGGGCCGTGGTGCTGAATACTTCGGTCATGGCCGGTCCGGTTGCGGTGAGCTGGAGGGGACGGTCGCGTGAGCGAGATACCTGCGCAGGCACATCAGGCCCGTGTGCCCGGGGAGACATGGCACGGCTCCCTGTGGCACAGCAGCCCGCCTGGCTCGATATATGACTACATCAAGGTCGCGTCGTTCTCGATCGGGCCCGACGGGCTCATCGACCAGTGGAGCCTGCGCGCCGAGGAACTGTTCGGACTGACCCCCGCACAGGCCGTCGGACGCGATCCCGTCGACGCCTTCATGCCGCCGGAACTGCGCGAGGGCGGCCACCGCCGGATGGCCGAGATCCTCGACGGCAAGGAATGGACGGGCCTCGTCCCCTTCCGCATCCCCGGCGGCAGCGGCGCCCACGGCGTGGCCGAGATCTACGTGATGCCCACCCAGACCGAGACCTCCGAGCGGGCCGCACTGTGCGTCGTGGTCGACGTACGCGCCCTGCGCCGCATCGAATCCGACCTTGCCGCTTCGCAGGCCATATTCGGCCAATCTCCTTTCGGTTTCCTGCTGTTCGGCACCGACCTCACCGTCCAGCGCGCCAACCGCCGCTTCGCGACCGTCTTCGGCGGCGCCGTCGAGGAGCACCGCGGCCGCACCGTCCACGACTACCTGCCGCCCCAGGAAGCCGACCGGATGACCGCCGCCCTGCGCCGCGTCCTCGAGACCGGCGAATCCGTCACCGACCTCCAGATCACCGGCGCCGCCCCCGGCAGCCGCGAACACCGCCACTGGTCCATCAACCTCTACCGCGTCCACGGCGGCACCGGCCGGCCCGTCGGCGTCGCCGGCCTCGGCACCGACGTCACCCGCCGCCACCTCGCCGCCCGCGAGGCCGCCGGCGTACGCCGCAACCTCGCCCTGCTCAACGAGGCCGGACACCGCATCGGCAACTCCCTCGACCTGGAGACCACCGCCCGCGAACTGCTCGACGTGACCGTGCCCGGCTTCTGCGACCTCGCCGCCGTCGACCTCTACCAGGGGCTCCTGCTCGGCGACGACGACCGCCCCGCCCGGCCGCAGGGCCCCGGCGTACCCTCGCTGCCGCCCGGGCTCGGCACCGGACGCGCGCCCTCCGCACCGCTGCGGCGCGTCGCCTTCGCCTCCGCCGTCTCCGACGCCCCGCTCTCCGGCCACGGCGCGCCCGTCGCCGTCGGCGACACCCACCGCTACCCGCCCGCCTCGCCCGGGGCGATCGCCCTGCGCACCGCCCGGCCCCGGCTCATCGAGGGCGGCGGACCCGACGACCTCGTCCAGTCCACCCTCGTCGTGCCGATGGTCGCCCACGACACCGTCGTCGGCCTCGCCCAGTTCTCCCGTACCAAGGGCAGCGAGCCCTTCGGCGAACGCGACCGGGCCGTCGCCGTCGAGCTCGCCGCCCGCGCCGCCGTCTGCATCGACAACGCCCGCCTCTACCGGCGCGAGCACGAACGCGCCCTGATACTGCAGCGCAGCCTGCTGCCGCCCGGGGACCCCGAGGCGGCCGGCCTCGACATCGCCTGCCGGTACCTGCCCGGCAACGCCGCCACCGAGGTCGGCGGCGACTGGTTCGACGTCATCGAACTGCCCGGCCACCGCACCGCGCTCGTCGTCGGCGACGTCATGGGCCGCGGGCTGCGGGCCGCCGTCGCCATGGGCGAACTGCGCACCGCCGTACGGACCCTGGCCCTGCTCGACCTGGAACCGGCGGAGGTGCTCGCCGCGCTCGACGAGATCGCCCGCGGGCTCGGTGCGCCCGGCGGATCCCAGCAGGCCTCCCGGGCCGCCCTGCACTCGCGGGACGCCGACCGCTCCGAGGTGTACCTCGCCACCTGCGTGTACGCCGTCTACGACCCCGTGACCCGGCGCTGCACCATCGCCAACGCCGGGCACATGCCGCCCGTGCTGGTCGAGCCGGCCGAACCGGGCGGGCCGGCGCGGCCCGCACTGCTGCTGGAGGTGCCGCCGGGCATGCCGCTGGGGGTCGGCGGGGAACCGTTCGAGGAGGTGGAGGTCGACCTCCCCGAGGGCGCGCTGCTCGCCCTGTACACCGACGGGCTCGTCGAATCCCGCGACCACCCGCTGGAGGAGGGGCTGCGCGGGCTGCGCGAGGCCCTGTCCGACCCGGTACGCCCGCTGGAGGACGTCTGCGACCACGTCCTGAACACCCTCGACACCCGCCACGGCGAGGACGACATCGCCCTGCTGATGGCACGGGTGCAGGGGCTGCCCGTGGACGCCGTGGGCGACTGGCAGCTCCCGCGCGAGGCCCGGTCCGTGGGGCGGGCGCGGGAGCTGGCGCGGGCGAAGCTGCCGGCGTGGGGCCTGGAGGACCTCCTGGACACCACCGAACTGCTGGTCAGCGAGCTCGTCACCAACGCCCTGCGGTACGGGGAGGGCGAGATCCGGCTGCGGCTGCTGCTGGACCGGACCCTGGTGTGCGAGGTGTGGGACGGCAACCTGGTCCAGCCGAGGCGCCGCCGCGCACGTGACACCGACGAGGGCGGGCGGGGGCTCCAGCTGGTCGGCATGCTGTCCGCCGGCTGGGGCACGCGGCGCACGCACCGGGGCAAGACGGTCTGGTTCGAACTCCCGCTCCCGGGCACCGCCCCGGAAGCGGCGTCGGAACTCTCGGCGGAACAACTCCTGAGCATGTACGGCTGACCCCGACCGCTGCGTGCTCCGGCGCGCGTCCGAAGCCGGCCGACTCCGCCGACGCGTGCCGCCCTTGGCTTCCGCCGACGCGTGCGGCGGGGGCCGGCCACTCCAGCGGCCGGCCTTCGAAGCGGGGGTCCGGCAACTCCGGCGGCCGGCTTTCGCCCGGGCCTTGCCGTCCCGGCTCCGCCGACGCCTGGGACGGGGGCCCGGCAAATTCAGCCTCGCCGGCGTTTGAGTGGGGGTCCCCCGGACGAAGTCTGGGGGAAGGTCCGGGCGGAGCCCGGTGCCCGCCGGAGCCGGGTTTCTCGGGGCGCCGCCCCGAACCCCGCGCCTCAGACACCGGCGGGGCTGGGTTGTGCCGACTCCGGCTTCGAGGGCGATGGGTGTGGGTCGGGGCGGTGCCCGGCGGAGCCGGGTTGCCTGGGGCGCCGCCCCAAGCCCCGCGCCTCAAACGCCGGCGGGGCTGGGTTGTGCCGGCCCAGGGCTTTGATGGCGATGGGGCAGGGCGGGGCCCGGCGCCGGCGGGGCCGGGGGACTGCTGCGGCGTCAAGGCAGCGGGATCGCCGTCAGGGTGGGGCGGGGGAGGAGCAGGGCGTGGGGGAGGAGGAGGGGGGCGTGGTCGGCCAGGGCCGGGTCGTCCCACTGGCGGCGGGGTCGGCCCGTCACCGTATCCAGGGCGACCACGTACGGCTCGGCGTCCCGGCCATGGCCCAGCAGCCCGCGGCGGCCGGGGCGGGCCACCCGCACGTACAGGCTGCCGCCCCCGACCCCCAGCAATTCCAGACCGCACCCCGCGGCCCGGCGCCGCGTCAGGGGCCGCTGCCAGACGACCCGCCCGGTGCCGGCCTCCAGGCAGAACACCACGTCCCGCCCCTGGTCCGCGAGGTGCGCGGCGGCGTACACGACGCCGCGGTCCTCCTCGCCCACCACCGCCTGCCCGGCCGCCGCCGCGACGCCCGGCTCGACCTGCCACACCTCCAGCCCGGTGCGCCGGGACAGGCCGCGCAGGACGTTCCCGTCCAGGACGTGGACGAGCCGTTCCCCGGCCCGGGCCGGCCCCGTGGCGCGGGCCGGCCCGCCGCCGACCCGCATGCGCGGTCGGGTCCACGGCACGTGGCCGTCCCCCGGCCGGACCGCTTCCAGCCGCGCGTCGTCCACGAGGACCAGCAGGTCCCCCGCCGTCCGCACCACGCGCGAGGCGTCCCTGCCCACCGTGCGGGCCCACACCGTCTCCCCGGTCGCCGCGTCCAGCGCGACCGGCCCCTCGGGGGTGGTGACCACCACCCGGTCCCCCGCCACGGCGTACAGGCTCGCCGTCGGCAGCTCCCGCCACCACCGCACCCGGCCGTCGCCCGGTTCGCGCGCCACCAGCCGGGTCAGCCGGGTCGCGGAGTCCGCCTCGAAGCGGACGCAGACGCAGACCGTGCGGGCGTCCCCGGCGCAGGTCACGGTTACCGTGCCGCCGGCGGTCGGCCGGGCGGGGGCGCCCTCGTCGGCGTACGCCGTCCAGCGGGTGGAGCCCGTACGGCCCGACACGCGCCCCACCTCGGCCCCGGCCCGCCACACGACGTCGTCGCCGCAGGCGCCCATCCAGTCCGGCCGGGCCTCGGCGCGCCAGGCGGTCCGCCCGCCCGCCACCGCTTCGGCTTCCGACGGCTCCGCCCGCCCCGGAGGCACCGGGCTGCGGCCCGGCTCGGACGCCGCCTCCGGCAGCCAGCGCGACCGCCCCGCGACCACGCACGCCCGGGCGACCCGGGCCAACTCCCGGGCGCGGTCGGCCGGATCGGGCAGACTCCGGGCCCGCTGCGCGCGCTCCCGGGCCTCCGCCGGGTCAAGCGGCGGCAGGGTCGCCTCCGCAACGCGCGCCCGGGCCGCCTCCAGCGCGGCCAGGGCGTGGCCGGCCTTCTCGTCGCCGCCGGCGGCCTCCAGGCGGCCGCGGAGCAGGCCCGCGGCCCGGCCGTCCAGCCGTTCCGCCTCGACGTGGTTCCCGTGCTCGGCGGCGCGGGCGGCCTCCTCCCGCAGCCAGGCCGCCCGTTCCCGGAGCACCGGGGGCAGCCACTCCTCGGCCTGGGCCAGAGCCTGGACGGCGCCGGCCGTGTCCCCGGCCGCGGCGCGGTCCTGCGCCAGCTGGCACAGGGCGAGCAGCCGGCCCCCGGCGGAGCCGATCCGCTCGCTCAGCCGGAGCGCGGCCGGCAGGTCGCGCGGGGCCAGGGCCACGACCATGTCGTAGGTGGCGGCGGCCTGCCGGACCGGATCGGCGATGCGGTCGAGTTCCCGCTCGGCGCGGCGCGGGTCGGCGGCGGCGAGGGCGCTGGCGATCCGGGCCCGGAGCCGGCTGCCGGCGGGGCCGTCGGCGAAGTGGTACGCGGCGATCTGCCCGGCCTGCTCGGGAGCGACCGCGGCGAGCTCCTCGGCCACCGCGCGCAGCGCCGCCCGGCGGTCGGGGCCGAGCACGGTGAACAGTGCCTGGTGGGCGTCGGTCAGGAGCCGGCGGGCACGGGCCGGGGCGTGCGGGGCGGTGGCCCTGGCCAGGGCGGTCAGCAGCCGGGCCGTGAGGGCGCCGTCGCCCGCACCGCCGGCCCACGCGGCGCGCTCGGCGCCGTCCAGCAGCCGCAGCGCGAGGCCCGCGTCGATGCGGGCGGCGGCGTCCACGGCCGAGGCCAGCACCTCCCCGCGCACGACGCCCGCGATCCCGACCCCGCCGAGCAGCTCCTCGACGTCCCGCACCAACCCCCGCACCACATCCCGTACCCCTGGGGGCACATCCCCACCACCGACCCACCACCCACCGGCACCGCCGGGGACCCCGCCCCCCGGCTCCGCTCCGGCAGCGGGGCCGGTCTCGTCCTCAGCCTCAGCCTGAGTACGGATCTCAGCCCCGCCCGCTGCTCGCGCCCCGACCCCGGCTTCGGTCCCGGTCCCGGGCCGGGCAAGGGTTCCGGTCCCGGGACCGGCCCCAGTGCCGGGGCCCGTCCCGGTCTCGGCGTGGGCGCGGACTCCCGATCCGGTGTCGATGCCGGAGTCGGCTTCACGGCCGGTGTGAGCCTCGGGGCCGGCTTCGGCCCCCGCCTCGGGCCGGCCCCCGCCCACGGCTCCCGCGCCGATGCCGGCTCGGGCTCCCGACCCGGTCCGGGCCTCGCGCCCGCCCCCGAGTTCGGCGCCGGCAGCGGGCCCGGCCTGGCGTCCGGGCCGGACCCCGGTCTCTGCCTCGACCATGCCACCGCCACCGCCACCGCCACCGCCACCGGCTTCGCGGCGTCTCGCGCCGCCCCCTGCGGCTCCACCCGCGGCGGCCGACCCGTCCCAGGCATCGGCCGGAGGGGCGGCTTCGCCTCCACCTGCCCCGTCGGGGGCGCCGGGCCCGTCCCCGGCCTGGACCCTGCCCCCGCCGGCGGGCACCGCGTTGCCGCCGCTCCCGCCGGCGGCGCCGGGCCTGGCCCCGAGGTCCGTCCGGCCCGCGGCGCCGGACGCGCCCTCGGCGCCGGCCCCGGCAACGCCAGTGGCGCCGGGTTCGCCCTCGCCCGCCCCGTCCGGGGCGCCGGGCCTCGACGCGGCGGTCGTTCCGGCGCGGGCACCGGACGCGCCCTCGGCCAGGGCAACACCGCCCCCGGCTCCGCCTCCAACCGCCCCACCCGGGGCGTCGGACACACCCGCGGCCCCGGCCCCGCCCCCGGGAGACGCAACGGGCGGGCCGTAGCCCGTCGGCGGAGGCCCGTACGACGGGGGTGGCGTCGGGGTGAGGAGGGCGCGCAGGGTCGTGCCCACCGTGGCGGCCGAGGCCGGGCGGTCCGACGGGTCCTTCGCCAGCAGGGTCTGCACCAGCCGCTCCAGCTCCGGCGGGACCGCGGCCCCGGCCCGTCGCAGCGGGACCGGGTCCTCCTCGATGTGCCGCCGCATCAGCACGTACGGCACCTCGAACTGCCCGAACGGCGGTTCCCCGCTCAGCAGCGCGTACAGCACGCACCCCAGCGCGTACAGATCGCACGCGGCGCCGACCCGCTCGCCCCGCCACTGCTCCGGCGCCATGTACGCCGGCGTCCCGAAGATCCGCCCGGTGACCGTCCACCGCCCGGTCGCGTCGGCGGAGTGCGCGATGCCGAAGTCGCAGATCTTCAGCCGCCCGCCGGGCAGCAGGAAGAGGTTCGCCGGCTTCAGGTCCCGGTGGACGACGGCCTGTTCGTGCGCCGCTGCCAGCGCCTCCGCGGTCTGGGCGGCCAGATCGACCGCGACCCCGACCTCCAGCGCCCCATCCCGGGCCAGGACCGCGGCGAGGTCCTCGCCGCTCAGCAGCTCCATGACGATGAAGAGCCTGCCGTCCTCCTGCCCCACGTCGTGCACGACGGTGATGCCCTGGTGCTGAAGCCGCGCCCCGATGGTGGCCTCGCGCCGGAACCGGGCGACGATCTCCCCGCTCGTCGCGGAGTCCTCCAGCAGCACCTTGACCGCCACGGCCCGGCCCAGTTCCAGGTCGTGCCCGCGCCAGACCACGCCGATCCCGCCCTGGCCGAGCTTCCTGTCCAGCCGGTACCGGCCGGCCAGCAGATCCCCCACCCGCACCCCGTTGCCCCCTGACACCACGTCAATCGACCCGGTCGATTCAATCGGCGTGTTTCCAGGGGGCATTGTGTACTGCCGAGGTGGCTAGTGGGGGTCGGGGCGGCGCCGGATCTTGTTGCCCAGCCACACCAGCGGGTCGTACTTGCGGTCCACGGCCCGCTCCTTCAGCGGGATCAGCGCGTTGTCGGTGATCCGGATGCCCTCGGGGCAGACCTCCGTACAGCACTTGGTGATGTTGCAGTAGCCGAGCCCGTGCTCCTCCTGGGCGCTGCGCTTGCGGTCCAGGCCCGCCTCCGCGGCCGCGTCCAGGGGGTGCATGTCCAGCTCGGCCACCCGCATGAGGAAGCGGGGGCCGGCGAAGGCCGTCTTGTTCTCCTCGTGGTCACGCACCACATGGCAGGTGTCCTGGCACAGGAAGCACTCGATGCACTTGCGGAACTCCTGCGAGCGGTCCACGTCCACCTGCTGCATCCGGTACTCGCCCGGCGCCACCCCCTGCGGCGGTACGAAGGCCGGCACCTCCCGGGCCTTCGTGTAGTTGAACGAGACGTCCGTGACCAGGTCCCGGATCACGGGGAAGGCCCGCAGCGGGGTGATGGTGACCGTCTCGTCCCGGTCGAAGACCGACATCCGCGTCATGCACATCAGCCGCGGCCGGCCGTTGACCTCCGCGCTGCAGGAGCCGCACTTGCCGGCCTTGCAGTTCCAGCGGACCGCCAGGTCCGAGGCCTGGGTGGCCTGGAGCCGGTGGACGATGTCGAGGACGACCTCCCCGTCGTGCACCTCGACGGTGAAGTCCCGCAGCTCCCCGCCCTCCGCGTCGCCCCGCCAGATCCGGAAGCGTGCGTCGTATGTGGTCACCCGTGGAGCTCCTCTTCGGCGAGGTACTTGGCCAGCTCTTCCTTCTCGAAGAGCCCGAGCAGGTCGGAGCGGATCGGCTCGGTGAGGACCCGCTCCAGCACGATCCGGTCGGCCGCCGGATCCTCGGGCACCGGCTGCACCGGGTGGCACAGCAGGTTCACCGGGCGCCAGCTGCGCTCCATCGCCGGGCAGTCCTCGCGGGTGTGCCCGCCGCGGCTCTCGGTGCGCTCCAGGGCCGCCCGGGCCACGCACTCGCTGACCAGCAGCATGTTCCGCAGGTCCAGGGCGAGGTGCCAGCCCGGGTTGAACTGCCGGTGCCCCTCGACGCCGGCGCGGGCCGCCCGCGCCCGCAGCGAGGCCAGCCTCTCCAGCGCCTCGGCCATCTCGCCCTCGCGGCGGATGATGCCGACGAGGTCGTTCATGGCCGTCTGCAGCTCCTGGTGCAGGGTGTACGGGTTCTCGGCGCCCTCCGCGGCGTGGAACGGGGCCAGCGCTTCCGCCGCGGCCGCGTCCACCTGGGCCTCGGAGACGGCCGGCCGGCCGCCGGGCGCCGCCGCGTGGGCGGCCGCGTGCAGCCCGGCCCGCCGCCCGAAGACCAGCAGGTCGGACAGCGAGTTGCCGCCGAGCCGGTTCGAGCCGTGCATACCGCCCGCGACCTCGCCGGCGGCGAACAGCCCCGGAACGCCCCGGGCCGCGGCGGTGTCCGAGTCGACCGCGATCCCGCCCATCACGTAGTGGCAGGTCGGCCCGACCTCCATGGGCTCCGCGGTGATGTCCACGTCCGCCAGCTCCTTGAACTGGTGGTACATGGAGGGCAGCCGCCGCTTGATCTTCTCCGCCGGCATCCGGGTGGACACGTCGAGGAAGACCCCGCCGTGCGGTGAGCCGCGGCCCGCCTTGACCTCGGAGTTGATGGCCCGGGCCACCTCGTCGCGGGGGAGCAGCTCGGGCGGGCGCCGGTTGTTGTCGGGGTCCTCGTACCAGCGGTCGCCCTCCTCCTCCGTCTCGGCGTACTTCTCCTTGAAGACGTCCGGGACGTAGTCGAACATGAACCGCTTGCCCTCGGAGTTGCGCAGCACCCCGCCGTCGCCGCGCACCGACTCGGTGACGAGGATGCCCTTCACCGACGGCGGCCAGACCATCCCCGTGGGGTGGAACTGCACGAACTCCATGTTCAGCAGCGGGGCCCCGGCCAGCAGCGCGAGCGCGTGCCCGTCGCCGGTGTACTCCCAGGAGTTGGAGGTGGTCTTGAAGGACTTGCCGATCCCGCCGGTGGCGAGGACGACCGCCGGGGCCTCCAGGACGAAGAACCGGCCCGACTCGCGCTCGTAGCAGAAGGCCCCCGAGACCCTGTCCCCGTCCTTGAGCACGCGCG
This sequence comes from Streptomyces sp. NPDC032472, assembly GCF_040636955.1. Lineage (NCBI taxonomy): Bacteria > Bacillati > Actinomycetota > Actinomycetes > Kitasatosporales > Streptomycetaceae > Streptomyces > Streptomyces sp. NPDC032472. Next base: position 22,572 of record NZ_JBEZVK010000021.1, on the reverse strand, counting down.
TCACCGTGCACTCCTGGAAGACCTTCAGCCTCTCCTCGTGGTCGCCGTACTCCTTGAAGTCCTCCTGTTGGAGGGCGACGATCTTCTGCTGGAGGGTGCGGATCAGTTCCAGGCCCGTACGGTCGCCGACGTGGGCCAGGCGCGGGTACTCGTGGCCGCCGAAGTTGCGCTGCGAGATCCGCCCGTCCGGGGTGCGGTCGAACAGGGCGCCCCAGGTCTCCAGCTCCCAGACCCGGTCGGGGGCCTCCTTGGCGTGCAGCTCCGCCATCCGCCACTGGTTGAGGAACTTGCCGCCGCGCATGGTGTCGCGGAAGTGCACCTGCCAGTTGTCGTGCTCGTTGACGTTGGCCATGGAGGCGGCGATCCCGCCCTCGGCCATCACGGTGTGGGCCTTGCCGAACAGGGACTTGCAGATCACGGCCGTACGGGCGCCGCGCTCGCGCGCCTCGATCGCGGCGCGCAGCCCGGCGCCGCCCGCGCCGACCACGACCACGTCCCAACTCTGCCGGTCGACTTGAGCCATGTCAGAAGATCCTCGGGTCGGTGAAGGCGCCGGTGGCGAGCAGGTAGACGTACAGGTCGCACGCGGCGACGCTGATCAGGGAGGCCCAGGCGAGCTGCATGTGGCGCCCGTTGAGCCGGCTGACCCAGCCCCACAGCCGGTAGCGCACCGGGTGGCGGGAGAAGTGCTTCAGGCGGCCGCCCATGATGTGTCGGCAGGAGTGGCAGGACACCGTGTAGGCCCAGATCAGCACGATGTTGAGGACGAACAGCAGCGTCCCGAGGCCCATGTGGCCCCACTCGTAGCGGTTGTTGCGGAAGGTCAGCACGGTGTCGTACGTGAGGATGCCCGCGACCGGCAGCGCCGCGTAGAAGAAGTAGCGGTGCGCGTTCTGCAGGATCAGCGGGAGGCGGGTCTCGCCGGTGTACGCCGCGTGCGGCTCGGCGACGGCGCAGGCGGGCGGCGAGGCCCAGAAGCTGCGGTAGTAGGCCTTGCGGTAGTAGTAGCAGGTCAGCCGGAAGCCGAGCGGGAAGACCAGGATCAGCAGGGCGGGGGACAGGCCCCACCAGCTGCCGAGGAGGTCGTAGTTCGGGCCGCTGCGCATCTCCTGGCAGTTCTCCGCCAGGCACGGCGAGTAGAACGGGGAGACGTAGGGCGCGGCGTAGTAGTCGGCGTTCGCGAAGGCCCGCCAGGTCGAGTAGACGATGAAGGCGAGCAGTCCGGCGGCGGTGCCGGCGGGGGCCAGCCACCACCGGTCGGTGCGCAGGTGCCGGGCGGCGATCGCGGCCCGGGTGGCGCCGTGGACGCCGCTCCGCTGCCGGGGTGGTTCTGTACCTGTGGCCAAAGGGGACTCCGGGTGGAGTGAGTCGGGGGTGGCCCAGGAGACCCAGCCGCCCCGGTGCGGGCCGGCTGGGTCTGATGGGTGGTGTGGTGGCGGAAGGTTACGGCTGCGGACTCAGGGTGCTCGCCGGTCGCGGGAGCCCAGGCCCTCGTCGTCGGTGTCCGTCCACAGTGCGTTGTCGTACGGGGTGTCCGGGATGGTCACCATTCCGGACCGGTCCGGCGGCGGGGCGGCGCGGCCGCTCCCGGACGCCTTGCCCGAGGCTCTGCGCTCCAGCTCCTCCACCTTGCGGGTGAGCTCGTCCAGGCTGCGCCGTACGGCATTCAAATCGTCCTGCTGGGACATGACTTGCCCTCACTTCCGCAGGTTGCGGTGGCAACGTTCATGTGCGCCTGCGAGTGTCGCCCCTCGCGCCCCCGGTTGTGAAGGGACAGGAAGCGATTGCGGGCGCGCAGGCGCGATCTGTGCGCCCCTCCCTGCCCCCATTCTCATCCCTCTCCCGGGGGAACGCCCGTTCCGGGCGCAGCGGGATTGGTCCGCACGGGTGGGGTTCGCGGCGTGGCGAGGGGCGGGTGCGCAGGGTGCGGCGGCCCGTGGATTTCAGTGTGTTTCTGCACCCGGTGTGATCAGCTCCATATACCGCCAAATGCGATATACCGCCAAATCTGCTCCATGTCCTTCCCGCCCCGCCCGGAGGTAGCACCCATGTCCCACAGAAGGCGCAGGCCCCTGGCGCTGCTGACCTCGGGAGTCCTCGCACTGCCGCTGCTCGCGGGGTGCTCCGGCAGCGACGACGGCGGTCCCGTCGCCGCCGGCCAGGACATCGCGGTGACGGCACGGGAGAAGGTCGCCGACGGCGGCGTGCTGCGCTGGGCCGTGGACAGCCTCCCGGAGACCCTGAACACCTTCCAGGCCGATGCCGACGCCGCCACCACCCGCGTCGCCCAGGCGGTGCTGCCCCAGCTGTTCACGCTGGACGAGAAGGGCCGGCCGGTGGCCAACCCGGACTACCTGGAGAAGGCCGCGATCGTCGAGCGCGAGCCCAAGCAGGTCGTCCTGTACAAGCTGAACCAGCAGGCGGTGTGGAGCGACGGCCGCGAGATCGGCGCCCCGGACTTCGTGGCCCAGTGGCGGGCGCTTAACGGCAAGGACTCGGCGTACTGGACCGCGCGCAACGCCGGCTACGAGCGGATCGAGAAGATCGAGCGCGGCAAGTCCGACCTGGAGGTCAAGGTCACCTTCGCCAAGCCGTACACCGACTGGCGCTCGCTGTTCTCCCCGCTCTACCCCAAGCAGGTCACCGGCACCCCGGAGGCCTTCAACGAGGGCGCCCGCGGCACCCTCAAGGTCACCGCCGGGCCCTTCAGCCTCGGGACCGTCGACAAGAAGACCGGCACCGCCGCGCTGACCCGCAACGCCCGCTGGTGGGGCCGGCCCGCCAAGCTGGACACCCTGGTCCTGACGGCCGTCCCGCGGGCCGAGCGCACCGCGGCGCTGGTGGCGGGCAAGGTCGACATGGCCGAGATCGACCGGGCCGGCGCGGACCGGATCGCCGCCGCCCGGCGCGCGGCCGAGCAGACGGCGGGCCCGGGCGGGGCCGGGGCCCCCGCGCAGACGGCGGAGGCGGCGGCCCTGCGCGGCTTCACCGTCCGCAAGTCCCTGGAGCCGGCCTACACCCAGCTCGCCCTGAACGGGGCCTCCGGCCCGCTGGCCGACGAGCGGGTCCGCCGGGCGGTGGCCCGGGCCCTGGACCGCAAGGAGCTGGCCGAGATCGTCCTCAAGCCGCTCGGCCTGCCGGCGAAGCCCGTCGGCAGCCACGTGGCCCTGGCCGGGCAGCGGGCGTACGCCGACAACAGCGAGGCGCTCGGCGGCCAGGACACCAAGGCCGCCCAGGCCCTCCTCGCGGACGCCGGCTGGCGCCGCGGCGGCCCGATCACCGAGCCCGACGGCGCGAAGGCGGGCCCGGAGGCCGAGCCGCAGGCCGCCGGCAAGACCCCGTCCGGCCCGGGCACCGGCAACGACGGCCTGTACGTCGTGGGCTCGGAGGACGACCGGGGCGGCGACACCCTGGACCGGGCGCTCCCCGCGGCCCGCTCCGTCCTGGGCCCCGTGGCCCTCGTCGGCGGCCGGCACCTCTCCCTGGCCCCGGCGCCCGCCCCGGCCGTCCCCGGCATCACCACCCCCGGCCCGGACGCCCCTGCAGGCGCACCCGGCGCGGACACCCCCGCAGGCGCCCCGGGCCCGGTCGGCGCGCCCGCTCCCGCCGGTACGCCCGCCGCACCCGACGGCACGCCCGCCGCCCCCGCCGGCGGGACGGCCAGCCCCGCCCCGGCGCCCGCCCAGCACACCCGTACCTCCGGCGCGATCATGGCCAAGGACGGCAAGGCGCTCACCCTGCGCTTCATCCTGCCCTCGGGCCCGGGCTCGGAGGCCCTGCGCTCGGTGGGCGAGCGGATCTCGCAGATGCTCCTGAAGATCGGCGTGCAGACGGAGCTGACCAAGGTGGCCGACGAGAGCTTCTTCAGGGACCACGTGGCCTCCGGCCAGTACGACCTGGCCCTCTACTCCTGGCCGGCGACCGCCTACCCCGCCACCGACGCCCGGCCGATCTTCGCCAAGCCGGAGCCGGCCGCCGACGGCTCGCTTCTCGTCGAGCAGAACTACACCCGGGTCGGCACCGACCACATCGACCAGCTCTTCGACCAGGCCCTCGGCGAGCTGGACGAGGACGCCTCGCGCGAGCTGATGCGCAAGGCGGACGCCCGGATCTGGGCGGCGGCCGGCTCCATCCCCCTCTACCAGCGCCCCGAGCTGGTGGCCGTCAAGCCGTCCGTGGCCAATGCCGGAGCCTTCGGACTGGGCACTCCGCGCTTCCAGGACATCGGGTGGAAGAAGGCCCCGAGTGCCAAGGAGTCGGGCGCCGGGGAAGGAAAGGAGAAGAACAAGTGACAATCGGGCGCCCCGCGGATTGACCTTCGCCCCGCAAGCTCAGATGTGACTCAAGTCCCTTGCCCGCCGCACGCCCGGCGGGCAAGGTCGTGGATGCCCGTTGACCCGAGGCACCACCCACCGCACCACGGCACCACCCGCAGACGGCCCCCACAGCCCCTGCAGGCGCCCCCACAGCCCCCCTGCAGGCGGCCCGTACAGCCACCTGCAGCCGCCCCCACAGCCACCGCAGGAACCCCCCGGGGACCCGCAGCGCGCACGGCCGGACCCCCCACCCCGCACTCCGGCCGCGATCAGCCGACCGGCCTCTTGACAGACCCCGCGGCGGGCACTTCCCGCCACGCGACGTACCATGGGGTAAGGCCGTGGCAGGTTTCCCGCCCGGCAGGCTCGCGTACCAGGCCGTACGTGACGCCATCCACGATCCCGGGAGAAGCGCCGCAGTGCCCACGCGCCACGACATCCGCAACGTCGCCATCGTCGCCCACGTCGACCACGGCAAGACGACCATCGTCGACGCCATGCTGAAGCAGGCCGGCGCCTTCGCCGCCCACCAGCAGCTCGATGACCGCATGATGGACTCGAACGACCTGGAGCGTGAGAAGGGCATCACGATCCTCGCCAAGAACACGGCGGTGAAGTATCACCCCAAGGACGGCGGAGCCCCGATCACGATCAACATCATCGACACCCCCGGCCACGCCGACTTCGGCGGTGAGGTCGAGCGCGGTCTGTCGATGGTCGACGCCGTCGTCCTGCTGGTGGACGCCTCCGAGGGTCCGCTGCCGCAGACCCGCTTCGTGCTGCGCAAGGCGCTGCAGGCCCGGATGCCCGTCATCCTCTGCATCAACAAGACGGACCGCCCGGACTCCCGGATCGACGAGGTCGTCAACGAGACCTACGACCTGTTCCTGGACCTGGACGCGGACGAGGACCAGATCGAGTTCCCGATCGTCTACGCCTGCGGCCGTGACGGCATCGCCTCGCTGACCAAGCCGCAGGACGGCACCGTCCCCGCGGACAGCGACAACCTGGAGCCGTTCTTCTCCACGATCCTGGAGCACGTCCCGGCCCCGACGTACGAGGAGGACGCGCCGCTCCAGGCCCACGTCACCAACCTCGACGCCGACAACTTCCTCGGCCGCATCGCGCTGCTCCGCGTCGAGCAGGGCGAGCTGCGCAAGGGCCAGACGGTCGCGTGGATCAAGCGCGACGGCTCGATCTCCAACGTGCGCATCACCGAGCTGATGATGACCGAGGCGCTCACCCGCAAGCCGGCCGAGGTGGCGGGCCCCGGTGACATCTGCGCCGTCGCCGGCATCCCCGACATCATGATCGGCGAGACCCTGGCCGACCCGGAGAACCCGGTCGCCCTCCCGCTGATCACGGTCGACGAGCCCGCGATCTCCATGGTCATCGGCACCAACACCTCCCCGCTGGTCGGCCGCGGCGGCTCCGGCAAGGGCGCCGACGCCAAGGCCGCGGTCAAGGACCGCAAGGTCACCGCCCGCCAGGTCAAGGACCGGCTGGACCGCGAGCTGATCGGCAACGTCTCGCTCCGCGTCCTCGACACCGAGCGCCCGGACGCCTGGGAGGTCCAGGGCCGCGGTGAGCTCGCGCTCGCCATCCTGGTCGAGCAGATGCGCCGCGAGGGCTTCGAGCTGACCATCGGCAAGCCGCAGGTCGTCACCAAGGAGGTCGACGGCAAGGTCCACGAGCCGGTCGAGCGCATGACGATCGACGTGCCCGAGGAGCACATGGGCGCCGTCACCCAGCTCATGGGTGTCCGCAAGGGCCGCATGGACAACATGTCCAACCACGGCTCCGGCTGGGTCCGCATGGAGTTCGTCGTCCCGTCCCGCGGCCTCATCGGCTTCCGTACGGAGTTCCTGACGCAGACCCGCGGCACGGGCATCGCCCACTCCATCCACGAGGGCCACGAGCCGTGGTTCGGCGCGCTGCAGACCCGCAACAACGGCTCCCTGGTCGCCGACCGCGCCGGTGCGGTCACCGCGTTCGCGATGACCAACCTGCAGGAGCGCGGCGTGCTGTTCACCGACCCCGGCACCGAGGTGTACGAGGGCATGATCGTCGGCGAGAACTCGCGCTCCGACGACATGGACGTGAACATCACCAAGGAGAAGAAGCTCACGAACATGCGGTCCTCTTCGGCCGACTCGTTCGAGGCGATCGTTCCGCCGCGCAAGCTCTCCCTGGAGCAGTCCCTGGAGTTCTGCCGCGACGACGAGTGCGTCGAGGTGACCCCGGAGGCCGTCCGCATCCGCAAGGTCGTCCTGGACCAGAAGGAGCGCTCGCGTACCGCGTCGCGCGCCAAGTCCGCCAAGTAGTGCGGTAGTTCACGGCATCCCCGGGGTACGCCCCGGACGCACAGCCCCTCCCGCCACGGATCACCGTGGGGGGAGGGGCTGTTCGCTTTTGTCAAGTGGATTATTGCGTTCTGGTGTCCGCATACCGACCGTGACGCTCCGGAAGGTGAGCTAACCGTCCGTTTCGCACGTGTCTGTCTCTGTTCCCTTTGTCCGGATTTCGGGTTTCTGCCGCGGATCGATGTTGTGAAAACGAGACCACCCAAGTGTGGTTTACGGTCGGGGTCTCCTTAAGGATGGCTCCATTGAGCTCGGGTCAATGGGTCACACGCTGTGGGGAGCGTCGACTCACGAGCACACACGACGGGTCCGGATTTCGCTGTCAGGGGTGTCAGCGCCAGCCGGGTCCTTCACGTATCGACAGTGACTCCTGAGGAGGCAATAACCCATGCGCGGAGCAACGAGCGCCAAGTGGGTCGCCGGTGCCGTCATCGTGGCGATGGCCGCCACGGCATGCAGCACCAGCAAGGATGACGCCGGCAACAAGGCCGGTGGTGGCAACATCACCGTGGTGCTCGGCGAGCCGCAGCACGGTCTGATCGGCCAGAACACCGCCGAGTCCGAGGGCGCCGAGGTTCTCAACGCCCTGTTCACCGGCCTGGTCGACTACGACAACAAGACCAACGAGCCGAAGCTCGCGGTCGCCGAGTCCATCGACACGACGGACTCGAAGACCTGGACGATCAAGATCAAGGACGGCTACACCTTCCACAACGGTGAGAAGGTCGACGCGCAGTCGTTCGTCCGCGCCTGGAACTGGGGCGCCAACCAGGACAACGCCGCCGAGGGCATGCCGTTCTTCTCGAAGATCGAGGGCTCCGACGAGCTGGCGCCGGGCAAGGACAAGAAGCCCACCGCCACCGAGCTCAAGGGTCTGAAGGTCGTCGACGAGAAGACCTTCACCGTCACGCTGAAGGCCCCCTTCTCCCAGTTCAAGACCATGCTGGGCTACAACGCCTTCTACCCGCTGCCCAAGGCGTTCGAGGCCGACCCGAAGAAGTTCGGCGAGGCTCCGATCGGCAACGGTCCGTTCCAGATGGACGGCGCCTGGGACCACAACAAGCAGATCAAGGTGAAGCGGTACGACAAGTACCCCTCCGAGGGCCGCGCCAAGCTCCAGGGCGTCACCTTCAAGATCTACGACAACCTGGACACGGCGTACAACGACCTGCGCGCCGACAACATCCAGATCGTCGACAAGCTCCCGATCTCCGCGATGGCCACCGTCTCCCAGGAGTTCGGCGACCGCTACATCTACAAGCCGGAGTCGGCCGTCGGTTACATCGGCCTGCCGCTCGAGACCAACCCCGAGGCGTTCGGCAAGGTCGAGATCCGCAAGGCGATCTCGATGGCCATCGACCGGGACGCCATCACGAAGACCATCTTCAACGGCACCCGCAAGCCGGCCGACGACTTCATCAGCCCGATCATCCCGGGCTACCGCAAGGGCGCCCTGGGCGAGGCCGGTACGTACAACCCGACCAAGGCCAAGGAGCTCTTCCAGCAGGCCGGCGGCATCCCCGGCAACAAGCTGGAGCTCGGCTACAACGCCGACGGCGGCCACAAGGAGTGGATCGAGGCCGTCGCCAACCAGCTGAAGGCGAACCTCGGCATCGAGGTCACCGCCAAGCCGTACGCCAAGTTCGGCGACCTGCTGGACGACCTGGGCGCCGCCAAGTACAAGGGCGCGTTCCGCATGGCGTGGTCGATGGACTACCCGGCCGCCGAGAACTACCTCCGTCCGATCTTCTCGAAGGTCGCGATCGACAACGGCTCCAACTACGGCCACTACAAGAACGACGAGTTCGAGAAGGTCATGGACGCGGCCGACAAGGCCACGGACCCGGCCGAGGGCCAGAAGCTGTACCAGCAGGCCGACGACATCATCATCAAGGACCTGCCGTACATCCCGGTCTTCACCTACATGTCTTCTTCGGCCTACTCCAAGTCCGTGAAGAACGTCGAGGTCGACGCCCAGGGCCGCATGGACCTGGCGAACGTCGAGCTCAACTAACACCCCTCTTCACTTAGGGGAGTACCTGGGGGCGGGTAGGCGGAATCAGGTTTCCGTCTGCCCGCCCTTTCCCCCTGTTCTTGTTGGAGGTCTGATGGGCCGCTACCTCATCCGCCGACTGATACAGGCGATCCCTGTGATCCTCGGCGCCACGTTCATGATTTACTACCTCGCCTTCAGCCTGCCCGGCGATCCCATTTCGGCGCTGGCGGGCGACAAGAAGGCAGACCCGACCGTGGCAGCGATGCTGCGGGCGAAGTACAACCTCGACGACCCGTTCCTGCTGCAGTACTGGCACTACATCACCAACCTGTTCCAGGGGAACTTCGGTGAGACGCTCCAGGGCCGCCAGGTTCTCGACCTGATCACCGAGGCGTTCCCGTACACGGTGAACCTCGCGCTGGTCGCCTTCGTCATCGAGGCCGTCATCGGCATCGCCGCCGGCGTCCTGTCCGCGCTGCGCCGCGGCAAGTTCATCGACCAGCTGGTGCTGATCTCCACCCTGCTGGTCATCTCCATCCCGGTCTTCGTCTTCGGCTTCGTGCTCCAGCTCGTCCTGGGCCTGCAGCTGAAGAACGCCTGGGGCATCGACTTCTTCCCGATCTCCTTCAACGAGGCCGACGGCATCCGCGCCTACCTGCTGCCGGGATTCGTGCTCGCCACGACGTCCCTGGCGTACGTGGCCCGCCTGACCCGCACCAGCCTCATGGAGACGATGCGCGCCGACTACGTGCGCACCGCGACCGCGAAGGGCCTGCCCCGCCGCCGCGTCGTGGTCAACCACGCGCTGCGCAACGCGCTGATCCCGATCATCACCTTCCTCGGCGCCGACCTCGGCTCCCTGATGGGCGGCGCGGTCATCACCGAGAAGATCTTCAACATCCACGGCATCGGCGGCACCCTCGCCATGTACGTCTGGCAGAAGCAGGGCGTGGTCGTGGTGGGCATCGTGACCCTCCTCGTCCTCGTCTACATGCTCGCCAACCTGATCGTGGACCTGCTCTACGCCGTGCTCGACCCGAGGATCCGTTATGCGTGACACAACCACGGTGGGGGACGAGTTGACCGAGGTTCAGACCGCCGGCACCTCCTCCGCCGGCGCCGCAGCCGAACAGCCCGCCAAGAAGGAGCGCGCGGCCAGCCTCTGGTCCGACGCGATCCGCGACCTGCGCCGCAACCCGATCTTCCTGATCGGTGGCGCGCTGGTCCTCTTCATGGCGCTGGTCTCCGTGTGGCCGTCGCTCTTCACGGCCGTCGACGCCTACGCGCCCTGCGACCTGAAGAACTCGATGCTGAAGCCGTCGGGCGACCACGTCTTCGGCACCGACGTCCAGGGTTGCGACGTGTACGCGCGCTCCGTGTACGCCGCCAGCAACTCGATCATCGTCGGCATCGCCACCACCACGATGGTGCTGCTGCTCGGCGTCACCACGGGCCTGCTGGCCGGCTGGTTCGGCGGCTTCGTCGACACGGCGCTGTCCCGCTTCGCCGAGATCTTCTTCGCCATCCCGCTGATGCTCGGCGGCATGCTGATCATGTCGGGCCTCGGCAAGGGCAACGCCTGGACCGTCTCCCTGGTCCTCGCCACCCTCGGCTGGCCGCAGATCTTCCGCATCATGCGGTCCTCGGTCCTGGCGAACAAGCACAACGACTACGTCATGGCCGCCCGCGCCCTCGGCGCCGGCACCTGGCGGATCACGCTGCGGCACATCATGCCGAACGCGATCGCACCGGTCATCGTCGTCGGTGCGATCAGCCTCGGTGTGTACATCTCGGCCGAAGCCGCCCTGTCCTACCTGGGTGTCGGCGTCCAGGCGCCGGAGATCTCCTGGGGCCTGATGGTGAGCGACGCCCAGGCGCGCTTCCTGCAGGCTCCGCACATGCTGCTGTTCCCGGCCGCCGCGCTGAGCGTCACCGTGCTCGCGTTCATCATGGTCGGCGACGCGGTGCGCGACGCCCTCGACCCGAAGCTGCGCTGAGGAAGGGCGTACGTTGACCATCATCGACCAGACCTCGAACGTCCCCGCGCCCCGATCGGCGCCGGAGGGCACCCCGCTCCTCGAAGTGCGCGACCTGCACGTCGAGTTCCACACCCGCGACGGCGTGGCCAAGGCCGTCAACGGCGTCTCGTACTCGGTGAACGCCGGCGAGACCCTCGCCGTCCTCGGCGAGTCCGGCTCGGGCAAGTCCGTGACGGCGCAGGCCATCATGGGCATCCTCGACATGCCGCCCGGCAAGATTCCCTCGGGCGAGATCCTCTTCCAGGGCACCGACCTGCTGAAGCTCCCGGCCGAGGAGTACCGCAAGATCCGCGGCTCCAAGATCGCGATGATCTTCCAGGACGCCCTGTCCTCGCTGAACCCGGTGCACACCGTCGGCGCCCAGCTCGGCGAGATGTTCCGCGTGCACCGCGGGATGTCGAAGAAGGACTCCCTGGCCAAGGCCATCGAGCTGATGGACCGGGTGAAGATCCCCGCCGCCAAGGCGCGCGTGGGCGACTACCCCCACCAGTTCTCCGGCGGTATGCGCCAGCGCATCATGATCGCCATGGCGATGGCCCTGGAGCCGGACCTGATCATCGCCGACGAGCCGACCACGGCCCTCGACGTGACGGTCCAGGCCCAGGTCATGGACCTGCTCGCGGAGCTCCAGCGCGAGATGAACATGGGCCTGATCCTGATCACCCACGACCTCGGCGTCGTCGCCGACGTCGCGGACAAGATCGCCGTCATGTACGGCGGCCGGATCGTCGAGACCGCCCCGGTCCACGAGATCTACAAGCGCCCGGCGCACCCGTACACCCGCGGTCTGCTGGACTCGATCCCGCGCCTGGACCAGAAGGGCCAGGAGCTCTACGCGATCAAGGGCCTGCCGCCCAACCTGCTGAACATCCCCCCGGGCTGCGCCTTCAACCCGCGCTGCCCCAAGGCGCAGGACATCTGCCGCACCGAGGTGCCTGCCCTGCACCGGGTGACCGAGCAGGACGGCACCGAGCTGCCCGGCCGCGGCAGCGCGTGCCACTTCTGGAAGGAGCAGCTCCATGGCTGAGCTCAGCAAGAACACCACCGAGCGCGAGCCGATCCTCCAAGTGCGCAATCTGGTCAAGCACTTCCCGCTGACCCAGGGCATCCTGTTCAAGAAGCAGGTCGGTGCGGTCAAGGCCGTCGACGGCGTCTCCTTCGACCTGTACCGGGGCGAGACCCTCGGCATCGTCGGCGAGTCCGGCTGCGGCAAGTCCACCGTCGCCAAGCTCCTGATGAACCTGGAGAAGGCCACCGCGGGCGAGATCTTCTACAAGGGCACGGACATCACCAAGCTGTCCGGCAGGGCCCTCAAGGAGGTCCGCCGCAACATCCAGATGGTGTTCCAGGACCCGTACACCTCGCTGAACCCGCGCATGACGGTCGGCGACATCATCGGGGAGCCCTTCGAGATCCACCCCGAGGTGGCTCCCAAGGGCGACCGGCGCCGCAAGGTCCAGGAGCTCCTGGACGTCGTGGGCCTGAACCCGGAGTACATCAACCGCTACCCGCACCAGTTCTCCGGCGGCCAGCGCCAGCGCATCGGCATCGCCCGCGGCCTCGCGCTCAACCCGGAGATCATCATCTGCGACGAGCCGGTCTCCGCGCTCGACGTGTCGGTGCAGGCGCAGGTCGTCAACCTGATGGAGAAGCTCCAGGACGAGTTCGACCTGAGCTACGTCTTCATCGCGCACGACCTGTCGATCGTCCGGCACATCTCCGACCGCGTCGGCGTGATGTACCTGGGCAAGATGGCCGAGATCGGCACCGACGCCCAGATCTACGACCACCCGACCCACCCGTACACCCAGGCCCTGCTCTCGGCCGTGCCGGTGCCGGACCCGGACGCCCGTGAGGGCCGCGAGCGGATCATCCTCACCGGTGACGTCCCCTCGCCGGCCAACCCGCCGTCGGGCTGCCGCTTCCGCACCCGCTGCTGGAAGGCGCAGGACAAGTGCGCCACCGAGCAGCCGGTGCTGGCCGTCCCGGAGCGCTACCAGGGCCAGAACACCCTCGCGGCGCACGAGTCGGCGTGCCACTTCGCGGAGGAGCGGGCCGTCCTGGCCGTCTGACCCTCCCGCGTACGCATCCCAGGGCGCCTGCCGCCGGATCCCTCCGGCGGCAGGCGCCCTGGCGCATTGCGGGGGCGGTGGCCCGGCGAAGACCGGTGCGCCGAAAGGCAGTTGCGGGAGCCCCGCGGGCGGGCGGACAGTGGCCCGATGACCGACGTGATGACCGTCCGGGCGGCCGGCCCCTCGGACGCGTCCGACATCTGCGCCCTGCTCAACGCCGTCGACGTGATCGAGATCGGCAGGCCCGAGACCGACCTCGCCGCGGTCGAGGCCGACCTCCACCACCCCGGCGTCGACCTCGCCACCGATTCCTGGCTCGCCTTCGAGGGCGGCCGGCTCGTCGCCTACGGCCTGGTGTGGGCCGACTCCGGGCCGGGCCGGATCGACGGCGACCACTACGTACTGCCCGGCCACGACCGGGCCGCGCTCGCCGTGCTGACGCGGATGGAGACCCGTGCCCGCACGATGGCCTCCGGGGCGCCGGACGGCCGGCTGCGCCTCCAGCTCAACGCCGAACCCACCCTCGACCTGACCCTGCTGACCGGGCGCCGCTACCGCAGCGTGCGCCGCTACCAGGTGATGACCCGCTCCCTGTCCCCGGCCGCCGACCGGCCGCCCGCCCCGCCCGAGGGGCTGGTCCTGCGCGACTGCGCCGGCGACGAGGCCGACCGGCGCCGCGCCCACGCCCTGGTGGAGGAGACCTTCGCCGCCCACTACGGCCACGTCGAACGCGAGCACGAGGCCTGGCTGGACCACCTCGACGCCCGCGCCCTGGACTGGTCCCTGGTGTGGATCGCGAGCCTGCCCGGCCACGGCGACGCGGCCGTCCTGCTCAGCCGTGACGACCGCACCAGCATGGCCTGGATCAGCCACCTCGGCGTACGGAAGGAGCTGCGCGGCCGCGGCATCGGCGGCCACCTCCTGCGCCACGGCTTCGCCGCCCACGCGGCGCGCGGCCGCGACACCGTCGGCCTCGGCGTCGACATCCGCAACGAGACGGGCGCACTCACGCTGTACGAGGCGCACGGAATGCGCCTGCACTACGCGGTGGACACCTGGGAGCTGGCTTTGCACTCCCAGGGGTGACAGGCGCCGCGCGCACGGGTGCATTCGGTGCAACCAGGAGTGCACCGGCTCCCCAAGGGGGTGACATTGGCCCCAAGTGAATCTTGGGAGTCATAGGAGGCACTCCATGCGCGGAGCCACCCGTGCCACGTGGGCCGCATGTGCACTGGCCGTCGCCCTCGCGGCGACGGCCTGCGGCGGCGGGGGCGACAGTGGCGGGGGCGGTGGCGCGGGAATCGTCAGCTCCTCCTGGGGTGATCCGCAGAACCCGCTGGAGCCGGCCAACACCAACGAGGTGCAGGGCGGCAAGGTCCTCGACATGCTCTTCCGCGGGCTCAAGCGCTACGACCCGAAGACCGGCGCGGCCACGAACATGCTCGCCGAGAAGATCGAGACGACCGACAGCCAGAACTTCACGATCACCGTGAAGGACGGCTGGACGTTCAGCAACGGCGAGCCGGTCACGGCCCACTCCTTCGTGGACGCCTGGAATTACGCCGCGGACGTGCGCAACAAGCAGAACAACGCGCCGTTCTTCGCCGACATCGTGGGCTACGCGGACCTCCACCCCGCCTCCGGCGAGCCCACGGCCAAGACCATGTCCGGCCTGGTGGTCAAGGACGACAAGACCTTCACGGTGGCCCTCGACAAGAAGTTCTCCACCTGGCCCGACACCCTCGGCTACCAGGCCTTCTCCCCGCTGCCCAAGGCCTTCTTCAGCGACCACGCCGGCTGGCTGGACAAGCCCGTCGGCAACGGCCCGTACACGGTGGACTCCTACACCAAGGGCACCGGCATGAAGCTGCGCGCGTGGGACGGCTACCCGGGCGCGGACAAGGCGCAGAACGGCGGAGTGGACCTGAAGGTCTACACCGACAACAACACGGCCTACACCGACCTGATCTCGGGCAACCTCGACCTCGTCGACGATGTGCCCGCGCAGCAGCTGAAGAACGTCAAGAACGACCTCGGCGACCGGTACATCAACCAGCCGGCCCTGATCATCCAGACCCTCACCTTCCCGCTGTACCAGCCCCAGTGGAACAAGGAGGGCATGGAGAAGGTCCGCCGCGGCATCTCGATGGCCATCAACCGCGACGAGATCACCAAGCAGATCTTCCGCGAGACCCGCACCCCGGCCAAGGACTGGACCTCCCCGGCCCTCGGCGCCAAGGGCGGCTTCAGCTCCACGCTGTGCGGCAGCGCCTGCACGTACGACCCCGTGGAGGCGAAGAAGCTGATCCAGGAGGGCGGCGGCCTGCCCGGCGGCAAGGTCACCCTGACCTCCAACGTGGACACCGGATCGCACCGCGACTGGATGGACGCGGTCTGCAACAGCATCAACAACGCCCTCGGCGAGGGCCCGGTCTGCACGGTCAACCCGGTCGGCACCTTCGCCGACTTCCGCAACCAGCAGAGCTCCTACAAGCTGACCGGCCCGTTCCGCTCCGGCTGGCAGGCCGACTACCCGCTGATCCAGAACTTCCTGCAGCCGCTGTACTTCACCGGGGCCTCCTCCAACTACGGCAAGTTCAGCGACCCGGGCTTCGACAAGCTCATCGACGAGGCCAACCAGGAGAGCGATCCCGCCAAGGCCATCGCCAAGTTCCAGGACGCCGAGAAGATCCTCGCCGAGCAGATGCCGGCCATCCCGCTCTGGTACCAGAACGGCAGCGCCGGCTACGGCGAACGCCTCTCCAACGTGGCGCTCAACCAGTTCAGCGTCCCCGTCTACAACGAGATCAAGGTCAGCTGACCCGCCACCGACACCCTGGAGCCCTCCGTGGGACGTTATGTGATCCGGCGGCTGCTGCAGATGATCCCGGTGTTCATCGGCAGCACGTTCCTGATCTTCTTCATGGTGTACGCGCTCGGCGACCCCGTCGCCGCCCTCTTCGGCGACAAGGCGCCCGACCCGGCCACCGCCGCGCGCATCCGCAGGGACCTCTACCTCGACCGGCCCCTGTGGCAGCAGTACCTCCACTACATGGGCCAGATCTTCCAGGGGGACTTCGGCAGGGCCTTCAACGGCCAGGAAGTCACCGAGCTGATGGCCGGTGCCTTCGCCGTCACGCTGCGGCTGACCTGCGTCGCCATCGTCATCGAGATCGTCGTCGGCATCACCCTCGGCGTGATCAGCGGGCTGCGCCGCGGCAAGGCCGTCGACTCCGGCGTGCTGGTGCTCACCCTGATCGTCATCTCGGTGCCGACCTTCGTGACGGGCTACCTGCTCCAGTACCTGTTCGGCGTCAAGCTGCGCTGGGTCCACCCCTCGGTCTCCCCGGGCGCGCCCCTCAACGAGCTGATCCTGCCCGGCATCGTCCTCGCGCTCGTCTCCCTCGCGTACGTCACCCGCCTCTCGCGCACCTCCATCGCCGAGAACGTCAAGGCCGACTACGTGCGCACCGCGACCGCCAAGGGGCTGCCGCGCCACCGGGTCGTCACCCGCCACCTGCTGCGCAACTCGCTGATCCCCGTCGTCACCTTCATCGGCACCGACATCGGCGCCCTGATGGGCGGCGCCATCATCACCGAGCGGATCTTCAACATCCACGGCGTCGGCTTCCTGCTCTACCAGGGCATCCTGCGCAACAACTCGCCCACGGTGGTCGGCTTCGTGACCATCCTCGTCATCGTCTTCCTGGTGGCGAACCTGCTGGTCGACCTGCTCTACGCGGTCCTGGACCCGAGGATCCGCTATGCCTGAGCCCGAGCCGTACGACCCGCTCAACCCGGGCGAGGACGAAGCCATCGCACCCACCGGACAGGGCGGACCCATGGACCTGGCGCTGGAGGAGGCCGAGAGCCTGGAGAAGCCGCTCGGCAACGACGGCCCCGGCGGGACCGGCCCGGCCCGAAAAGCCCGCTCGCTGTGGTCCGACGCCTGGCACCAGCTGTGCCGCAACCCCGTCTTCGTCGTCTCCGCCCTGCTGATCCTCTTCCTCGTCGTGATCGCGATCTGGCCCCAGCTCATCGCCAGCGGCGACCCGCTCCACTGCGACCTGTCCAAATCGCAGGAGGGCTCGGCCCCCGGGCACCCCTTCGGCTACGACACCCAGGGCTGCGACGTGTACACCCGCACCGTGTACGGGGCGCGGGCCTCGATCACGGTCGGCGTCTGCGCCACCCTCGGGGCCGCGCTGCTCGGCTCCCTCCTCGGCGGCCTCGCCGGCTTCTACGGCAGCTGGGGCGACGCCCTGCTCTCCCGGGTCGCCGACATCTTCTTCGGCATCCCCGTGGTCCTCGGCGGCCTGGTCTTCCTGTCCGTGGTCACCGGCGACACCGTCTGGCCGGTGGTCGGCTTCATCGTGCTGCTCGGCTGGCCGCAGATCGCCCGCATCGCCCGCGGATCGGTGATCACCGCCAAACACAACGACTACGTCCAGGCCGCCCGGGCGCTGGGCGCCGGCAACGCCCGGCTGCTGCTGCGGCACGTCGCGCCCAACGCCGTCGCCCCGGTCATCGTCGTCGCCACCATCGCGCTGGGCACGTACATCGCCCTGGAGGCCACCCTGTCCTACCTCGGCGTGGGGCTGCGCCCGCCCACCGTCTCCTGGGGCATCGACATCTCCAACGCGGCCCCGCAGATCCGCAACGCCCCGCACATGCTGCTCTGGCCGGCGGGCGCGCTGAGCATCACCGTGCTCGCGTTCATCATGCTCGGCGACGCGGTGCGCGACGCCCTCGACCCCAAGCTGCGCTGAGGAGCCGGTGCCCATGCTGCTCGAAGTGCGCGACCTGCACGTGGAGTTCACCACCCGCGAGGGCGTCGCCAAGGCCGTCAACGGGGTGAGCTACGCGGTGGACGAGGGTGAGACGCTCGCCGTGCTGGGCGAGTCAGGGTCCGGCAAATCGGTGACCGCCCAGGCCGTGATGGGGATCCTCGACATGCCTCCGGGCCGGATCGCGGGCGGCGAGATCCTCTTCAAGGGCAAGGACCTGCTGAGGGTGAAGGAGGAGGAGCGGCGCCGGATCCGCGGCTCCGAGATGGCGATGATCTTCCAGGACGCGCTGTCCTCGCTGAACCCGGTGCTCACCGTGGGCGCGCAGCTGGGGGAGATGTACGAGGTGCACCGCGGGATGTCCCGCAAGGACGCCCGGGCCAGGGCGGTCGAGCTGATGGACCGGGTGAAGATCCCGGCGGCCCGCCAGCGGGTGGGCGACTACCCCCACCAGTTCTCGGGCGGCATGCGCCAGCGCATCATGATCGCGATGGCGCTGGCCCTGGAGCCCGCGCTGATCATCGCCGACGAGCCGACGACGGCCCTGGACGTCACCGTCCAGGCCCAGGTGATGGACCTGCTGGCGGAGCTGCAGCGGGAGCTGAACATGGGCCTGATCCTGATCACCCACGACCTCGGCGTCGTCGCCGACGTCGCGGACCGGATCGCGGTGATGTACGCGGGCCGGATCGTCGAGGCGGCCCCCGTCCACGACCTCTACCGGGCGCCCGCCCACCCGTACACCCGCGGCCTGCTCGACTCGATCCCGCGCCTGGACCAGAAGGGCCAGGAGCTCTACGCGATCAAGGGCCTGCCGCCGAGCCTGCTGGCCATCCCGCCCGGCTGCGCCTTCAACCCGCGCTGCCCGATGGCGCAGGCGGTCTGCCGCACCGACGTGCCGCCGCTGGCCCACGTCGCCGAGGGCCGCAGGAGCGCGTGCTTCTTCTGGAAGGAGTGCCTCGGTGGCTGAGCCCGTCCTGGAGGTCCGCGACCTGGTCAAGCACTACCCGCTCACCCAGGGCATCCTCTTCAAGAAGCAGGTCGGTGCGGTCAAGGCTGTCGACGGGGTCTCCTTCGACCTGGCCCGGGGGGAAACCCTCGGCATCGTCGGGGAGTCGGGCTGCGGCAAGTCCACCGTGGCCAAGATGCTGGTCAACCTGGAACGCCCGACCAGGGGCGCGATCTCGTACAAGGGCGAGGACATCACGAAGCTGTCCGGGCGGGCCCTGAAGGCCGTGCGGCGCAACATCCAGATGGTCTTCCAGGACCCGTACACCTCGCTGAACCCGCGGATGACGGTCGGCGACATCATCGGCGAGCCGTACGAGATCCACCCGGAGGCCGCCCCGAAGGGCGACCGGCGGCGCAGGGTCCAGGAGCTCCTGGAGGTGGTCGGCCTGAACCCGGAGTACATCAACCGCTATCCGCACCAGTTCTCCGGCGGCCAGCGCCAGCGCATCGGCATCGCCCGCGGCCTCGCCCTGCGGCCGGAGGTGATCGTCGCGGACGAGCCGGTCTCCGCGCTCGACGTGTCGGTGCAGGCGCAGGTGGTCAACCTGCTGGAGCGGCTCCAGGACGAGTTCGACCTGTCCTACGTCTTCATCGCGCACGACCTGTCGATCGTCCGGCACATCTCCGACCGGGTCGGGGTGATGTACCTGGGCCGGATCGTGGAGATCGGCACCGACACCCAGATCTACGACCACCCCACCCACCCGTACACCCAGGCCCTGCTGTCGGCGGTGCCGGTGCCGGACCCGCACGCCCGCGCCCACCGGGAGCGGATCATCCTGAGCGGCGACGTGCCCTCGCCGGCGAACCCGCCGTCGGGCTGCCCCTTCCGTACCCGCTGCTGGAAGGCGCAGGACAAGTGCGCCGCCGAGGTCCCGCTGCTGGCGGTCCCCCAGGTCTTCCCCTCGGGCCCCGCGGCCCACCCGTCGGCCTGCCACTTCGCGGCGGAGAAGCAGGTGGTCCCGCCGGCCGGGGAGCTCCCGCCGCCGCCCGCGCCCCGGGGGCCGCTGCACCCGCCGGTCTGAGCGGGCCGGTCCCGAGGGGGGGTGTTGCCCGGCGCAGGACCCGGCGCAGGGCGGCAGTTCGGGGCGCGCGGACGCATGCTTCGCGCTGCTACGGGAAGGCGCGCGAGGTAACGTGCCGTGGAGCGCCCCGGGCGGTCCGCGCCGGTGCGCTCCTGACGGATTCGGCGCGACACGGCGCCGGCGGCCTCGCACCGACGGCGATTTTCGGCCACCGCGGCGATTTCGCGGCGTGGTGGCCGCTGTCACCCCAACCCGGTTTACATCCAGGCAACTTGACCGTTTCTGTCCCGAGATGCGGGCCAGGCAGCCTGGGCAGGTGCGGCCGTGCGGGTGCCGACGGCCGGCCGGGGAGGCGTACCGGCTCCCCGGCCGGCCACCCCCGTGACCCTGCGCATGCGCGGCGTGCGCCCCTCGTGCTGCCGGAATTCGATCGATGCGCTGGTACGGATAGTTATGATCCGTAGCGCACGGTGGGTATGACTCCGCCGAGCACTGAGTACGAGTACGCGTACCGATGTCCGCTCGACGTGGAGGTGAAACGCCGTGGCACTCTCGATCTCGGCCGTGGTGCTGCTGGCGATCGTCGTCTTCCTGCTGGTCCGCCGGTCGGGCCTGAAGGCGGGACACGCCGCTGTCTGTGTGCTCCTCGGGTTCTACCTGGCCAGTTCGACCATCGCGCCGACGCTCAGCCAGCTGACCACGAACGTGGCCAGCATGATCAGTGGCCTCAAGCTGTAGGTCGCCTGCGACTTGCTCGTAGGCTTGGACCATGAACGGTCTTCCCGCCCGTCGTCTGCTCCTGGTGCACGCGCACCCGGACGACGAGTCCATCAACAACGGCGTCACCATGGCCAAGTACGCGGCCGAGGGGGCGCACGTCGCGCTGGTGACCTGCACCCTCGGCGAGGAGGGTGAGGTCATCCCGGCCGAGCTCGCCCACCTGGCGGCCGACCGCGACGACACGCTCGGCCCGCACCGCGTCGGCGAGCTCGCCGCCGCCATGGCGGAACTGGGCGTCACCGACCACCGGTTCCTCGGCGGGCCGGGCCGCTTCCGCGACTCCGGGATGATGGGTGTGGAGCAGAACCGCCGCCCCGGCTCCTTCTGGTCGGCGGAGGTGGACGAGGCCGCCGCCCACCTGGTCGAGGTGATCCGGGAGCTGCGCCCGCAGGTGCTCGTCACCTACGACCCCGAGGGCGGGTACGGGCACCCCGACCACATCCAGGCGCACCGGGTCGCCATGCGCGCCGCGGAACTCGCCGCGGAGCCCACGTACCGCCGCGACCTCGGCGATGCCCACGAGATCGCGAAGATCTACTGGAACCGCGTGCCGCGCTCGGTGGTCGAGGAGGGCTTCGCCCGGCTGCGGGCCGCCGGCACCAAGACCCCGTTCCCGGGGCTGGCTTCGCCCGAGGACGTACCCGGTGTCGTCGCAGACGACCGCATCACCGCCGAGATCGGCGCCGACGAGGCCGTCGTGGCGGCCAAGGCGGCCGCGATGCGGGCCCACGCCACCCAGATCGCGGTGGACGGCCCCTTCTTCGCGCTCTCCAACGACCTCGCCCAGCCGCTGTTCGCCCGCGAGTACTACGAGCTCGTCCACGGCCGCCCCGGCGCCCCCGCCGGCGAGCGCGAGCAGGACCTGTTCGCCGGGGTGCCCGCATGAGCCGGCCCCTGACCCCGGGGCGGATCGCCGCCCTGCTCGGGCTGTTGGCGGCCGGCGTGCCGACCGGCCTGGCCGGCTGGCTCGTCGTGGACCTGTGGTTCCCCGGCGGCCTCGTGCTGGCGCTGCTGGCCCTCTTCGGACTGTTCCTCGGCGGCCGGATCGCCCTCGGGTCCGGGCTCGGCACGGGCGCCGGCGTGGTCGGCTGGTTCCTGGCGTACGTGGCACTCGGCGTGCCGCGCCCCGAGGGCGACTTCCTGCTCGGTTCGTCCGGAATCGCCATGTACGCCTACCTTTTGGGTGGAGCCGTGGTGGCTGTGATGTGCGCCACGCTGCGCCTCCCGTACGACCGGCCGGTTTCGGCCGCGCCGCCCGGCCGCTGACAAGCCGTTGAACTCGGCCTCGGTGCGCGCCCGCGGGGGGTTGGGCCGCAGGGCGCAGTGCGTGCGCGGGCGGCTTGGGAAGGGCGAAGGGGAACCAGTGATTCCCCTAGGTCAGTTGCCTGCGGGCCTCGGCCAGTATGGTGGTCGGGCCGCCGAGCTGCCCGCGCACGGTACGACGGGCGGCGGAGCCAACCGGGAGAACCTGCCTTGAGTCGTGAAACCGACCGTTCGTCCTCCGGGCCCCAGGGGCGCGGCGGAGCCGCCTACCCCTCGGGTACGCCGCCGTACGGAACCGGCCAGTACCCGTCCACGGACCCGGCAGCGACTGCCTCGGAGGAGAACTCTGTGACCTCGAACCCGTCCAGGCCCGACACCGACGGGCCGAAGACCGAGACCACCCTGACGACCCGCATCCGGATCAACATCCCGGGTTCGCGGCCGATCCCGCCGGTGGTCGTACGCAAGCCGGTCGCCGCCGCCGGCGCGGAGGCGGAGCCCGAGCGCGCCGAACCGGCCGCCGGGCCCGCCGCGTCCGCCGCGCCCGCGGAGCCGGCCGAACCGGAGGAGCCGGCACCGGCGGCCAACAACTGGTTCGCCCCGCGCAAGTCCGCGCCCGCCGCGCCCGCACCGCGCTCCCAGGCCCCGGCGCTGCCGAGCCGCACCCCGGCACCCGCCGGCCCCGAGCCCGCGCTGCCCACGCGTACGCCCGCCGCCCCGGCCCCCGGCCCGCTGCCGGTCCGCACCCCCGCTCCGCCCGGCGTCCCCGGCGCCCGCGGCGGCGCCCCCGCGGCCGGATTCACCCCGGGCGCCCCCGCACCGGCCCCCGCGGGCCCGCGTCCGGGCGCCCCCGCCGGCCCCGGCTTCGACGCGCCCGGCCGCGCCGGCATGCCCCCGGCCCCGCAGCCGCCCGCCCCCGG